>CAZFGM010000176.1:0-11652 GCA_964518515.1 uncultured Alcaligenaceae bacterium
AGCTCACCCTCGACGACCTGGAATCCAGCATCGACCTGGAATTCGCCGATCCGGGCAAACCCGATATCGACCTGGAAAAACACGACGGCAAATAAGGAGAACCGGATGGCGCTTCCCCGTATCCTCCTGGCGCTCGGTTTATTTTTTCCGGTCCTGGGTCTAGACGGGGGCGAAGCCAAGGCCGACCCCAAGAAAGCCATCCACAAAGTCCTCGACGACCAGATCGCCGCCTGGAACAGGGGTGACCTGCGCGGCTTCATGAACGGCTACTGGAAATCCGATGATCTTACCTTCTTCTCCGGCAACAAGAAGACCCATGGCTGGCAAGCCACGCTCGATCGCTACCGCAAGAAATACCAGGGCGAAGGCAAGGAGATGGGCAAGCTGTCCTTCAAGGAAATCAATATCCAGCTGCTGAGTGCCGAACACGCCCTGGTCACCGGTCGCTGGCAACTGAAATTGAAGAAAGAAAAAGTTGAAGGATTATTTACTTTGATCGTGCACAAGAAAGACGTGGGCTGGCGGATTATTCACGATCACACGTCGTCGTGATCGATCGAGCAGATTTGGCCGTTAAGGAACCAGCCGACGACCTCCTCGGCCATCCGGGTTGCCCCTTGGATCCCTCGCGGGAAAGGCCGATCCGCTTATGCGTGAGGACGACGACAGAATCTATAGGCAGGAGGAGCCCCCTGGACCCCTTTTCAGCGGCCAGGGGGAAGCCGAAGGGCTGCGCTATTACCTGCTGCGCGGCGGGCAGCGTCTGGGGCCCTTGCGTCACGCGGAGTTGCTGGCCGCCGGGATGGAAAGGGATTCGCTGGTGTGGTTTGAGGGTTGCTACGATTGGCAACGCGCGGACGAAGTGCCCCAACTCCGCGACCTCATGCGGCGCATTCCACCGCCGCCGGCGCGCTCCCCCTTTCGCGCGGGTTTTCAAACCCCCATGGCCTATCGCCCAGGGGTTTTTGCCACTCTCTATGGCTGGTATCTGGGTCTGTTGATTGCCAGCGCAGCTTTTTTCGCCCTGGCCATCTTTTTTGCCATCCTTTATGAAAACAGCCGCACCTTCATCCGCAATCCCTGGGGAGGAGCTTTTTTTCGCCGCAACCCGACCTGGGAAGCCCTGGCCATCCTGGCGTTGCTGGCGGGTATTGCCTTCACCATTGCCAATCTTGTCCTGTACTGCGTGCTGTTGTTTAAAATGTGGAACCAGATCCAGGACGGTCACGCCCAGGCCTCGCCCGGAATGGCGGTGGGTTTCCTGTTTATTCCGGTTTTCAACGTATATTGGAACTTCGTCGCCCTGCACGGCTTGGGGCAGGATTTGAACCGGTACCTACGGAGGCATCGCCTGCCCGGCCGGCGCATGCCCGTGGGCATCGCTTTGGCCGCCTGCATTGTTTTCTTGATTCCTTATGTCAACGTGGTCAGCGTTTTCATTCTTTTGCCCATCGCGCTGGCGTTCCTGCGAACCACTTCGGAAGACATTGCCGCCGCCCGAGTGAGCGACGAATATGGCCGCTGACGTGGCAGGATGTGTTGGCCTATTTCCGCCCAATCATCTTTTCGAAGTCTCCTTCGGTCAGCACCGGCACTCCCAGGGCCTTGGCCTTGTCGAGCTTGCTGCCCGCCTTGTCGCCGGCAATCACGTAATCGGTGTTCTTCGACACGCTGCCCACCGCTTTGCCGCCGAGCTGCTTGATGAGCCCCTCGATCTCCTCCCGGCTAAAGTTGACCAAGGTGCCGGTGACGACGAAGGTTTTGCCGCCCAGGTCCGGACCTCCTTTCGGCTTGACCTTGGCCTCCTGGGTCATCTTGACCCCGCCGGCGCGCAGGTCGTCGATGATTTTCCGTTCGGTGTCGCTGTGGAAAAAGGCGTGAATGTCTTTGGCCATGATCGGCCCGACGCCGTTGATTTGCGCCAGGCGTTCTTCCGAGGCGGCCTGGAGGGCATCCAGGGAGACGAACTCGTCGGCGAGGAGATCGGCCACGGCTTCGCCGACGTGAGGAATGGCCAAGCCGGCCAGGAGGCGACCCAGGCCGCGGCCCTTGCTGGCGGCAATGCCGTCGAGCAGGTTCTGGCCCGACTTTTCGCCTACCCGTTCCAGCTCCAGCAGCTGATCGAGCGTGAGATGATAGAGATCGGGTATGCGCTTCACCAGGCCGGTGTCCACGAGCTGGCTGATCATCTCCTCGCCGAGGCCCTCGATGTCCATGGCGTCGCGGCGGGCGAAGGAGCGGAGGATTTTCTTGAGCTGGCCGACGCAGTTCTTGCCTGTGCAATAATAAAAGACTTTCTTTTCATCCGCCTTGACGGGCGAGCCGCACACCGGACACTTGTCGGGGAAATGGAAGACCTTTTCCTTGCCGGTGCGCAAACCGTGCTCGGCACGCAAAACATAAGGAATGATCTTGCCGGCCTTGATGACGACCACGGTATCGCCGATGCGAATGTCCTTGGCGCGGATGTAATCGGCATTGTGCAGGCTGGCGTTGCTGACCTTGGTGCCAGCCAGATGCACGGTGTCGAGGTGGGCCACCGGGGTCAGGGTGCCGTTTTTTCCGATCTGCACGCCGATGTCGAGCAGCTTGGTGATGGCTTGTTCCTGCTCGAACTTGTAAGCCACCACCCAGCGCGGAGACTTGGCCGTCGAGCCGAGCCGGCGGCGCTGCGCCATGCTATCCACCTTGACGACCAGGCCGTCGGTTTCATAAGGCAGATCACCCAGGCGTTTTTCCCAGGTGTTGCAATAGTCGATCACCCCTTCGATGGCATCAAAAGTCGCGATATGCGGATTGACGTGAAAGCCATAGTCCTTGAGCAAGTCGAGGAGCTGCCGGTGCGTCTTGAGGTCGATGCCCTGGACCGCTCCCTGGCCGTAAGCGAACAGGTGCAGCCCCCGCTTGGCGGCCAGTTTGGGATCGAGCAGCTTGAGCGAGCCGGCGGCCAGGTTGCGCGGGTTGGCGTAGGGTTCCAGCCCCTCTTTCTGCCGCTGCTGGTTGGCACGGACCAGGTCCTCGCGGGTCATGTACACCTCGCCGCGGACTTCGAATAACTCCGGCGGATGCTCGGTGCGGCAGCGGAGCGGCAGGTCGCGCAGCGTGCGCAGGTTGTGCGAGACGTCGTCGCCCTGCTCGCCGTCGCCGCGAGTGGCGCCGACCGTGAACAGGCCGTGCTCGTAGGTCAGCGAAATGGCCACGCCGTCGATCTTGAGCTCGACGACGTAGGTGACGGCTTCGCCGCCCAGCAATTTGTGGACGCGCTTGTCGAACTCCTTTAGCTCGGCGGCGTTGTAGGTATTGTCGATCGACAGCATCGGCTCGCGATGGCGGACGGTGGCGAAGCCCGCGACCGCGTCGGGAGCGATCCGCTGCGTGGGGCTGTCGGGGGTGATCCGCTCGGGGTTTTCGTCCTCGAGTTTTTTCAGTTCCGTGTACAGCCGGTCGTATTCCCGGTCCGAGATTTCCGGCTTGGCCTCGACGTAATACTTGTAATCGTGCAGGCGGATAAGGCGGCGCAGCTCGTCGATGCGGTTTTGCACAGTGGCCATGGCAACTCCGGCAGATAACCACGAAATACACCAAAGTCACGAAAAAAGCGAAGAGGAAAAACCTCAGGGTTGGAGGTCCGCCGAACCATCACTTCTTTTTCAAAGAAGCCAGCAACCCCGGCTGCCGATGCAAGAGCGCTACTTCCGCGGCGGTCAGCGGCCGGTTGAAGACGGCGAATTCGTCCAAAAGGCCGATGTAATTGACGGCCACGTAGATGCCGGCCTGGGCGAGGTCCCAGGCCATGGCGATGGGCCGGTCCTTCACGTCGCCGATGCGTTTGCCGTCGATGTACAGGATCTCCAGGGCGTCGGCCTTGCCGGTGTCGAAGTTGGTCCAGGTCAAGACGACGTGGTGCCAGTCGCCCTGTGTGAAGGAAACGCCCGGCACGCGGACCATCGGCGCCTGCGGATCGGATTCGGCGATGCCTTTTTGACCTGCCGCAATGGCGGGGAAAGCGCCCATGCGCAGATCGCGCGGCTTGGCGTTGTTGAAGTCGAACCAGATGCCGCCGTTGGTGGCGCTTTTCTGCGTGATCTGCACCGGATCGCAGAAAGCCGTTTTCAGCAGCTTGTTCGGATCGGTGTTGATCCACAGCGAGACGGCGCCGCCCCAACCGCCTGGCTTGAAGCCGATGTTGCCTTTAGCGGGGAAGAAAATGCGACCGTTGTTAGGCAGCACGTCCACCGCTTCCAGGGCCCCGCCGTGGATGCCTTTGCCCTTGGCAATGCGAAAGACTTTTTCGTTACAGCCTTTTTCGAAGAGGAATTGGCCTTTTTCCTTGGGATGGTTGAAACGGGTGGACAGGGTAAGGGTTCCGCCGCCGGCGTCGGCTTCGACCGCATCGTCGAAGGAAGCGTACAGCGTGACGGCCTTGCGAATGGTGGCAGCCGCGTCGCCGGCCTGGGCCACGCGGGGTGCGAAAAACAGAACCCCGAAAATTCCCAGGTGAACAAGTTTTTTCATGCTTTCTCCTATAAAAAATACCTGAGTATGGCGAAATTGGGGAGTTGGCAAACTCTTTGGAATTAAAGAATAACTGCCTTACAATATCCGCATCATGGAAGGAAAACCAGAAATAAATCAGTATCCAGTTTACAGTAAAGAAGTACAACAAGGAGGCCGCCCATGAGCGTTGTGCAGAAGGTCGGTTCCCAAACTGTCCAAGCGTATCGGAGGCAGAGAAAGAAAATGCCCAAAGAGGAGTTGGCGAAACATCTAGGGAAGTGGATCGCCGTCAGTCAGGATGGCAGACGGATTTTGGCCAGCGCGAAAACCATTGTTTCCCTGGAAAAGCGACTCGTCGCCACGGGAACGAATCCCCAAGATGTGGTTTATGAGTTCCTGGGCAGAGAGGATTTCCTTCTTGGGGGAGGCGAGCTATTATGATGCTTTACTTGCCATACAAAGATAAACCCTGGGTGGGCCCTCAGCCTCCTCCACCGTCCTTGCGAGGTTATGTCCGGTGGCGCCCCTTGGTTCGAATACGTATTCATGGGCCAAAGGGATACCGCGACCTCGATGAGGCCTTGCTGGATACGGGGGCGGATGACACCGTGTTTCCCTTGGATCTGGGTTCCGCGTTGAGGGTGCGTTTCCAACCTGTGAAGCCACCGGGTTATCAGCACCGCTGGCGTGGGCGGTGGTACCAATTGCACTTCGCCACGGTTGACCTTGAGCTTACCGATGATACCTCGATTTGGCAATGGCCGGCAGTCGTGGCCTTCTCGGCGGCGCCAATTCCATACGGCCTACTCGGCCAATGCGGTTGCCTTGAATTCATGGATGCCAAATTCCTGGGTAAAGATCACGTAATCGAGTTGGAAAGTAACGATCTCTATCCTGGAACGGTAGACTTGAAGAAATAATCATTCCTCCAATTTTACAAACCACCACGCCAGAATCACGAAGCCCGCCCCAAAACCGGCCAGCACCAGGCAGGCCAGGCCGACTTTTTCCAGGTCGGGGGCGGCCGAGCTGGCCAGGAGCTGGCGGTAGGCGTCCAGGGCCCAGGCGTGTGGGGTAACCCGGCTGACCGTTTGCATCGTCTCGGGCATGAGGGCGCGGTCGCCCATGAGGGCACCGCTCAGGCCGGCCAGCACCAGGACGAGCAATGTGCCGTAGACGGCCACCTGGGTTTCGGTGCGCGCCAGGGCGGCGATGAACAGGGCCAGGCCCATGGCCGCCAGCGACGTGGCCGTCACCACAAGGAGCAGCCACTCCGGCCGCGGGCCCCAGCTCATGCCGAAGATCAGCCGGCCCGCCCCCAACAGGAAAAAGCCCTGGAACAACGACAGGGCGAAGCAGGGAATCAGCTTGCCCGCCAGGATGTGCACGCGCGACAGCGGGGCGGCACACAGCCGTTTCATCGTCCCCTGCCGGCGCTCGGCCACGAACAGCCAGCCCACCGTCAGCACCAGGAAAAAGGCGAACATGACCAGGTAGGAGGGGACCAGAAGCCGGTAGCGCGAGGCGCCGCGCTTGAGCCAGCCGGTGCCATCCTCCTCGAACGAAGTGACGGAAGCCCCCTCGCGGCCGGCAGCGCGCGATTTGGTCAGAGCCTCCCAGGTCTTGGCGGTCAGGTTGTACTTGGCAAAGAGATTCTGGATGGCGTTTTGCAGACTGTGGCCCAGAGCCTGCTTGTCTTTGAGGGAGAAATCTTCCAGGATCGTCGCAAGCGGAATCCGCAGCGGCAACCGCGGCACCGGCACCTTGATGTTTTCCCGCTTCAAAAGATCGACAAAATCCGGATCGCCGATCTTGCCGAAGGCCCGGCCGATCATCCACGGCAGGACCACGCGCAAGAGGGTGCCCTGGGCGACCTGGTCGATGATGGCCGCCGCCGTTTCCTGCGTCGGATCGCGCAAGACCTGAACATCCAGCTCGGCGAACTTGACCCCGTCGCGATGAAACGGATTAATGCCTTCCAGGAAATACAGCGGCACCGCCTCCTGGCCTTCGTGGAAAAAACCGCTCACCGCCAGGTTCACCGGCAGGCCCGGCCGGGGCAGCAGCGTGGACAACAACAGCGGCTCGTGCCAGCCGGCCGCCAGAAACGAGCTCCGCTGGACCCTCTTGCTGAAGTTGGGTCCGAGCACGAGCACGGCAGCGCGGCGGCCGCTTTTCACGAGGCGCTGGGCTTCCTCGTAGTCCTTGATCAATTCAACGGAAATATCCGCAGTCTGGGCCAAATCACGCAGCACGATCTGGCCCCAGGATTCATGCGGGAACCAGTCGGCGTGGTTGCGGGCCGCCAGGGCCGTTGCCCCCAGGGCCGGCCAGGGACCACTGCCGCCGATGGTGCCGCCGCCGCCCAGGGAGAACCAGGCCAGGCCTTCGCGCAGCATGGCCGGCCGCTCGAAAAACCGCGGCAACCCCCGATCCAGGTTCAACACCGACACCCGCAACCCTTCCGCCGCTTTCTTGCCGAAGCCCTCGCCCACGGAGATGCCCAAAACCAGGATGAATATGACCGGCATGGCCAAGAGAATCACCATGGCCCGCGGGTCGCGCACCAGCAGGCGGAGGTCTTTCTTGGCGAGGGTCCAGATGACCATAGGGTATTCCAAGGGTTGTAAAAAAGGCTGGTCAAACTTTGCCACGCAGACGCCTTGCAAAGTGAGAAGGTCGCGAATTAACTTGGGCGGGCGAAGCAGCTACTGATGGGACGCGTCCAGGACAGTAACTCCCACGACGTTGCCATCGACATCATATTCGATGAGATAGTGGTCCCTGGTGAGCTTGGACTGATAGATGGGTTTAGACTCAGTGAACTTTATGTACAAAACATCTGCTGCCGCATCGTAGCGTACCCGCATGGAGTGCGGCGGAAACCGCCGCAAGATACGGGCCAGACCAGCCAGCTCGTGAAGTTCCTTGGTCGCTACTTTTTGGGCCATAGTCGTCGGGTCCTTGGCGCCGCCAACCGCGTGAAACCGGGCCCTCGTTGGATTAGCTAAGGGATGCCGCTGCAACGCCCGCCAACCGTTCGGTCATTTCCTCTTCTGATGACCACGGCCAGGACGGCTTGGAGTCAGTGCAAAGGAAAAAGATGTCCTCGTCCTTGCATCCTTCGGCACGGGCCCAGGCCTTGATGGCACGGATCAAGGTCACGCCCCGAACCTGGTGGGCTGCTTGGAGTTGATGAGCCGGGAGAGCATAAGGATCGTCAGCTTTTTCCTCCCTGGCCCAAGCGGAAAGGAATTCAAGTTCTTTGGGGTTCAACCGCATTTAGGGATCCTCCGCGTATTTATACCGTTGGAAAGCCCCCGGCATTCCTTTGTCGTGGGCTGCCCATTCTTCTGGAGAGGTGTCCGCCTTTTTCAGAAAGACTTGGCCGTATCGCCTCGCTCGGTCTTCGGTTTTTGGCCGAGAATAACGGAGCGGCACTCTAATTGATTTTACCAGGTCTTCACCGTTTTGGTGGTATTCTACCGCTCCCTGGCAGTAGGGACAAGTAATAGCCCCTCCTGGTTTTCGGGGCTTTGCAACGAATTAGTAGGTCGGGCTTTCCAGCCCGACCTGAACCGCCCAAGCTCAATGAATCTGGGCAAGGGACGTCGGCCTGGAAAGGCCGACCTACAATTGCGTTGCAAAGCCGGTTTTCGGAAGTTAATTGCTTGGAAGTCGGCACTGGCCTGGTCTGCATCGGGCACCATCTCCATGAGCAGATCGGTAATTATCTGTCCACAGGAGGGGCAAGGTTTGTCCGGCCAAGGTGTCGCCATTTTTGAGGATTTCCAGGAGGGGTAATGGTTTCGCTTGGCGAAAATGGTAAGGGGTCGCCCTCAGCTCTTCTATGGCGGAACATGCCGGCCAGGGCAATTTTAATCGGACGGCTTTCTAAAATAAAAAATCCGCGAATTAATTGTTTGACGAATCGGTTCGCGCCTCATTATAATTCCATGTGGTCTTTTGTTCCGTAAAATCCTGCCGGTTTTTCTGACCCGAGGGTCAGAACTCGCCAGCGTACTCGCCCGGTTCTGAAACACTGCCCGAGAATATCGATTACCATTGGATACTCCTTGAAGGCATTATCTGGAGGACGCAATGCTGGTTATTCCGCAAAAGCCCGGCAAAGATACGTGTGACGGCATCACCCGGCGCGACTTGCTGCGCGTCGGCGGTTCGGCCATGCTCGGCTTGACCCTGGCCGACATCTTCGGCATCCACAAGGTCCTGGGCGATCAGCCCGCCGCCAGTCAGGGCCCCGGCTTCAACAAAGCCAAAAGCGTCATTCTCCTGTATCTCCAGGGAGGTCCCAGCCATCTCGACCTGTGGGACCCCAAGGACAACGCTCCCGAACGCGTCCGCAGCGTCTTCAACCCTATCCCCACGCGGATTCCGGGAACGCGCGTCACCGAACTCTTGCCGCGCCTGGCCCAGGTGCTTGACAAGGCCACGCTCATCCGCACCATGAGCTACACGCCGGTAGGTTTGTTCAACCACACGGCGGCCATTTACCAGATGATGACCGGTTACCAGGCGGATGCGGTCAGCCCGTCGGGGCAGCTGGAGCCGCCGACGCCACGCGACTTCCCCAACTTCGGCTGCAACATCGCCCGCTTGAAACCGCCGACCCAGCCTACCCTGCCGTTCGTGATGATGCCGCGGCCGTTGCAGGAAAGCAACGTCGTCGGCAAAGGCGGCACCGCCGGCTTCCTCGGCCGGGCTTACGATCCGTATTATCTCTATCCGCCAGGCGACGACATGGACATGACCAAGATGTCGCGCATCCAGGTGGATGACTTGCGGCTGCGGCCGGAAGTGTCGTCGGCCCGCCTCGAGCGCCGCGGCCGCCTGCGCGAGCAGATCACCCAGGGGATGCCCGAGTTGGAACGCGCCGTGGCCCGCTACGACCTGCCGACCTATTACACCGCCGCCCTCAACTTGGTTTTGTCCGGCCGGGCCCGCAACGCTTTCAACCTGGCGCAAGAAACGCCGCAAATGCGCGAGCGTTACGGCAACAACACGTTCGGCCATTGCTGCTTGCTCGCCCGCCGGCTGGTCGAGGCCGGCACGCGCGTCGTCGAGGTGAACTGGCCCAAGGTCGCCAACTCCGACAACCACTCCTGGGACGTCCACGTCGGCCTGCCCGACCGCATGCGCCGCCAATCGGCGCCAATGCTCGACGCCGGCCTATCGACGCTGATCGCCGACCTGGACGATCGCGGCCTACTGGCCGAAACGCTGGTGATCGCCGTGGGCGAGTTCGGCCGCAGCCCGCAGCGCGGCGTCAGCACCTCGGGCAACAGTAACGATGCCAACGGCCGCGACCACTGGCCGTACTGCTACACCGCCTGCGTGGCCGGCGCCGGCGTCCGCCGCGGCTTCGTCTGGGGCCGCTCCGACGCCACCGCCTCCGCCCCCCTGGAAAACCCGGTCCATCCCAAAGATT
Organism: uncultured Alcaligenaceae bacterium; assembly: GCA_964518515.1. Taxonomy (GTDB): domain Bacteria; phylum Planctomycetota; class Planctomycetia; order Gemmatales; family Gemmataceae; genus CAZFGM01. The sequence continues at coordinate 9,947 of CAZFGM010000176.1, forward strand.
TACTGGCCACCATCTACCACTCGGTCGGCCTCAACCCCCACGCCATCATGTACAACCACCTCAACCAGCCGCGCGAGCTGGTGCAGGGCAATGTGGTGACGGGGATTCTATCGTGAACCGCTTGCGAATTTGCAAAAGTCAACGGCGACCGAAAGGTCGCCGTTTTTTTTCCTCGGGCAAAGGCCTCCTTGCGAAAAGGGAATATGGATTATGCCGGACGAGGGCTGGCCCAGCGGCCCAGCCATCGCTATTAGGCAAAACCACCTGCGGTGGTATAATCCTCCTTGGAGGAAAGGCCGAAAGGGAGGAGAATTATGTCCAGGCTGATAGACAAACGGCTGACAGCGGCCCAGTACGAGCAAGCCGCCTCGGAATACTACCAGACCTTGCCGCTGGAGCATTTTATGGAAGGCATTGACCAGTCCACCCAGCGGGAAATCGCCCTGGAAAGTTTGGCGCTTTTGAAAACCCGCCGGCCCGAACTTCAGGTTTTTAGCGAGTTGCTGGTCCAGTATTACCACGAAGATGTTTTACGCCGTGTGGTTCCGGACAATATGGTTCGCTTACACGATCGGCCGCCGGTGACCAAGGGCAGTTTCAACACCGAGTTGGAGCCGGTCGGTCCGCTCTGGGTCCTGGAATGGGTATCCACCGACAAGGATAAGGATTACAAGGAGAGTTTTCACAAATACGAGCAGGAATTGCACGTGCCGTATTGTTTGCTTTACCATCCCGAGACCGGGGATTTGCGGGTCTTCCGGCACACGGGAACCCACTATGAACCCATTGCCGTCAACGCCCAGGGCCGGCAAACGATTCCCGAATTGGACCTGGAAATCGGCCTTTGGGAAGGCTGGGTGCGCTTCTGGCACAAGGGCGAGTTGTTGGGTTTGCCGGCGGATTTGCAGAATGAAATTGACCGGTTGCAAAGCCAACTGGCCCGCGAACAGCAGCTTCGCGCCGCGGCGGAGTCAGAGGTGCAACGCTTGCGCGCTTTTCTGGCCCAGAAACCCAGCGCGCCGAACGGTCCCTAACCAGAGTGATCGACACGGCATGTTGCATTCTTACATTTCGTGAGGTGGCAAAAGACGAGCCAGAATTGGCTTGATCGACCTAGATTCCCTGGATTGGGCGATGCAAGAGTTTGCATCTTTTACAGCGCCAGCTTTGGAGGTGTATTCCACCATTATTTATGTGGACCGCGATACTTTTCAGATTTCCCACCACTTTCAGCTAGCGAAAGTAGAAAGCCTTTCTCCAGAGCTTCCCGGCACTTTCGCAAAACATAGGCCTGGGTAAAACGCGGCTTAATGTTTCGCACTTGGCCGGCTGGTTGGCTCTCCGGGGGGCTATCGCGGGGCCGCCTCGGATGGTGCCTGAGACGCTGGCGGAGACTGTTTTTTATTAGCCATAGTTGCCTCCAAGCGCATTTTACTGCGGTTGTAGCCGTTCGCAAAAAGAATATTGCGGCAAAGGCAATTGGGCCGGCGCGGGGGCAGAGCCCGCCGGGGCTAACGCTAGCCCGCTTTCTCGCCGCGCAGCGGCCACCGCCCTTCACAACCTCGACCCTTCCTCCATCTCCAGGCGCATCTGGTTCAGCCTGTTTTCCTGCTTGTAATCCTGGACGACGTCGGCGGCCACGTCCACGACCCGGGAAAAAAGAACGTTACGGGCGTAATGATTTCGGTATTGCCACGACTAACTCT
>CAZFGM010000177.1:0-2788 GCA_964518515.1 uncultured Alcaligenaceae bacterium
TCGAAGCCGAGCTCCTTGGGCAGGCCGCCGACGTTGTGGTGCGTCTTGATGGTGGCGGCCGGGCCGTCCTGGGCGGCGCCGCTTTCGATCACGTCGGGATAGAGCGTGCCCTGGGCGAGGAAGCGCACGTTTTGAATGCGGCGGGCCTCGTCCTTGAACACGTCGATGAAGACGTGGCCAATGATGAGGCGAATCAAGGTGGTGAAAATGGCTACGCCAAGTCAACGCAGACTCGCTTAATCGGGTTGCATGCCTCAAGGCGATCACGGAGGTCCGCCAGGGCTTTCGTACCCCAAAGATGGGTTGGAATTCGAAGGAAGACCACCACAGTACCGTCTACGAGTTTTGATACCTCACAGGCAACGCCTGTGTTTACACTCTTGCAAATAGCGTCTGCGCTTTCTTGAACCTTGGACAAGGAATTATCACTCATTGTAGAATACCTCATTCCCATTCGATCGTTGCAGGAGGCTTATTTGTAACATCATATAGGACAGCGTCCACACCTGGCAGAGCGCAAATCTTTCTCCCAAGTTCTTGAATGAAGTCCATCGGCAGGTCAGCGAAATTAGCGGTCATTGCGTCCGCCGAGCAAACAGGACGCAAGGCTATCGTTTCGCCCTGACCCAGTGTGAGCGGAAGCAAAACCACTGGAAACTGCCAAATATACTTCATTAAATTCGCCTGTTGCACCATCGTTTGCGCTATATGATCCGCCTCACGAAGTAAATCCAGTCTACTGTGCTCCAAGTACTTAACTTGGACTTGACCAGACCTTAAGGTGGGGCGACTTGCGTGGACGAGAAACGCGACCCGGTTTGTTCCTTTGACTGCACTGGTTATTCGCGCCGCTGCCTGTCCGTAGGTGCTCAAATTGGCTTCGCCTTCAAGGACTACGAGATTGCTGTAGGTTCTCTGATCCCCTTGAACCCCAACAGTTCGCAAATGCACGACCGAGGCTTTGAGACCAAGGTTTACTATCAGGTAATCTATTTCACCAGAGATCTCTACGGGAAACGCTTTATCTGAGCATAGGCAACGCACCGCCAAGCCGGGTCCGGGAAAGGGGTGCTTGGCTACCATCTCTTCTGATAGGCCGAGCTCACGTCCGATTTCTCTGACCTCATCCTTATAGAAGCCTCGTAACGGCTCAAGTACAAGGTCTTGTTCGACGAGCCTCTCAATGGCAGGAACGCGGTTGTGGTGAGTCTTGATGACGTCAGCGGACTTTCCGCCACCTGACTCGATAGTGTCCGGATAGATCGTACCTTGGCCCAATAGCCATTCGCGCGCATTCAGGCCGGCTTCTTTTTCAACCCACTCTTGCACATCCAGGAAGCATTCGCCGATGCGGTGGCGTTTCGCCTCCGGATCGTGAACATGAAAAACCGCGCGCAAGAAATGATCTGCGGCGTCGACAAAGCGCACGTTTTTCCAACCTCTGGCCGCAAAGGCTTCCTCAATCTGCCCTTGTTCCCCTTTGCGCATAAACCCGGTGTTGACGAAAACGCCGAGAACGCGCTTGGGGCCAATTGCTTCCGCACACAAGGTAAAAGCGACTGTCGAATCAACGCCGCCACTTACGAAAAAGAGTACATTCCTAGAGCCGACCTGATCTCGAATCTGTTCCTTTAGTTCCTCAACTCTGTTTCGAACGTCCCAGTCTCGCCTACAAACACAGACTTGAAAAAGAAAGTTCTCCAGAATTATTTTTCCGCACCCAGTGTGGGCTACTTCCGGGTGAAATTGAAGGCCAAAAAGCCGCTTTTGGACGTTTGCCATGGCGGCGACAGAACACCTCTCAGTCCGTGCGAGAAGCTGAAACCCGGGCGGAGGAACTTTGACTTCATCTCCATGGCTCATCCAAATGGGTTCGACCGGCCGAAGTCCCTGAAGAATAGTGTCCTGCATTTCAATTTTCAGCTCGGCATTGCCATACTCCCGATCCGTGCCCACACCAACCGCTCCTCCGAGCATGTGGGCCATGAGCTGATGCCCGTAACAGATTCCTAGAACTGGAACTCCGTGGTGGAACACCTCGGGTGGGCATTTCGGAGCGTTCGCGTCATAAACACTTCTAGGCCCTCCGGAAATGATGACCCCTTTAACTCCCGCAAGATGATCCATGACCGCTTCTGGTGCGCATATGGTGGCGAGCACCCCTGCCTCCCGGATCTTCCGGGCAATGAGGTGACAATACTGCCCGCCAGCATTTACAACAACAATTTGAGTCATCGTTCTTTAGGACCAGATCCCGTCCTTGCAATGCGGAACTACGCTTGCCCGTTACCCTAATGTTGCGGCACCAAAAAGACCGAAACCCTGTACCCCAAGCTCTTGGGAAAACAGGGTCCAACTTCACACTCACAAATCCTCATTATACAAGCTGCTGGACCGTCCGGCAATACTGCCCGTTGGCGGTTCAACGGTTTCTTTCGGCACGCCGGCGAACAGTGCCATCGGCTTGCAGCACCCGGCAATGGGCCCGGCCTCGGCCGGCAAATCATTTTCCGGAAGATTCAACAGGGGCAACCGGCCCCTCGTCCTTATCGGAAAATTTGGCAAAGAGCTCGGCCAGCGCGGCTTCGTCCTCGATATGGCCGTTGCTGGTAAACCGTTCGACTTCAACCTGGACTTCATCACCATAATCCACAAATTCAATTTCCCAGCGCTGGCCGGGAACGTTTACTTGGACCATGAGAGCATCGTCCCGGCTTTGCCGCAGAGAGTAGGCAATTTTCGCCTCCCGCAATTTTTCCAGCAAAGCCAAAACTTGACGAAAAGAGTC
>CAZFGM010000177.1:2888-11625 GCA_964518515.1 uncultured Alcaligenaceae bacterium
TCAGTTCTTCCCCAATTCTACCGCCCGCAGGGTAGCGGCTTCCACCGCATTCACCAAAGCGGCCCGCAAGCCACCCCGTTCCAGGGCGGCGAGGCCGGCGCTGGTGGTGCCCGCGGGGCTGGCGACCATGTCCTTGAGCTGGGCCGGGTGCAGGCCGGTTTCCAGGAGCATCTTGGCGGCGCCGTACACGGTCTGGGCCGCGAGAACGGTGGCGATGTCGCGAGGCAGGCCCATCTGCACGCCGCCGTCGCTGAGGGCTTCGATGATGACCGCGACATACGCCGGCCCGCTGCCCGACAGGCCGGTGACGGCGTCGAGGAGTTTTTCCGGCACGGCAAAGGCCCGGCCGACCGCGCCCAATAAGCGCTCGACGCGGGCGATATCAGCCGGGGTGGCGGTTTCCGAAGGGCTGAACGCGGAGGCGCTGGCCCCGACCAGGCAGGGTGTGTTGGGCATGACTCGAATCAATCGCGTTTGCTTGCCCAGGTTGTCCGCCAGTTGTCGCAAAGTAAAGCCGGCGGCGATGGAAACCACCAGTTGGGAGGCGGTCAAGGCCGGGCGAATTTCCGAGCAAAGGTCGGCAAGGTTCTGCGGCTTGACCGCCAGGATCACGACGTCGCTGGCGGCGACTACGGCTCGATTATCTTCTCCGGCGGCAATTCCGGTTTCCTTTTGGAATGCGGTTCGGGCCTGGGGCAGAGGATCGCTGGCGCGGAGGCGCTCGGGGATGGCCAGGCCGGCGGCCAGCCAGCCTTTTGCCAGGGCGGCGGCCATCTTGCCGGCGCCCAGAAACCCAATGCGACTATTGTCGGCAGTTGCCATGATCGTGGACCTTACCCGGAAAGTGCTGGAAACGAAGGTTTTATCATACTCCATCCAGGGATGGAGAGGAACGGATAGCTTCTGGACTTCATCGCGCAATTCTTACAATGTCCCCACGTAGTAGGCACGCTCCGCGTGCCGTAACGGCACACGGAGTGTGCCTTACAGGAATCCGCGAAAAAGAGGTTCTATTAACGGAGAGCAACCATGGCCGTGGCGTGTCCGGAGTGGTTGACGCAGCGCGGCGGCGTTTTGAAATTGGCCAGCGACGGCCAGACCTGGTTCGTGATGCTGAACCAACAGCCCCACTATGCCCTGATTGCGGTTCCGGCCGCTGGCAAGTTCGGCTGTGCCATCCGGCAAACCAGCAACGGCCAGCGGGTGGCCAGCAACGTAATCTTTGCCACCCCGGACGAGGCGCTCCGGGGCGGGCTGGAAGATCTGCGCAAGAGTCTGGGATGGTAATGCGCTTTGCTAACCCGCAAGCGGTCTCACACCTCGACCCACTCCCCCGGTTTGACAACGAACGGTATCGTCTTGGTTTCTTTTTCACGCGGGCGGCCCAGGCAGGGCCGTCCTGGGCGATGATGTCCCAGGTGTTGTAGTGGATCGGCATAACCTTCTTTGGCTCGACGAATTTCACGGCCCGAAGGGCGTCGTCCGGTCCCATGGTGTAGTTGTCGCCGATGGGCAGGATGGCCAGGTCGATGCCTTCTTCGCCAATGAGGCGCATGTCGCCGAACAGTCCGGTGTCCGCGGCGTTGTAGATTTTCTTGCCGTCCTTTAGGTACAGTAGAAAGCCGCAAGGATTGCCGCCGTAGGTGCCGTCGGGCAGGACCGAGCCGTGGAAGGCGAGGGTGAGTTTTAACCGGCCAAAGGGGTGGCCAAAGCCGCCGCCGTGTTGCTGGCCGTGCACTTTGGTCAAGCCCTTGCCTTTCAACCATTCGCTGATTTCATAATTGGAAACCACCGTGGCGCCCGTCCGGTTGGCAATGTCGAGGGTGTCGCCGAGGTGATCGGCGTGGCCGTGGGAAACCAGGAGGAAGTCGGCGGCGATTTCCTCCGCCTGGCACACGGCGGCCGGGTTGCCGGTGAAAAACGGGTCCATCAAAATTTTCCGGCCATCCGTCTCGACCAGGATGCAGGCATGCCCCAACCAGCGGACGCGGGTTGCCATGGGAATCTCCTGATTGCGGCTTGTGTGGAGTGTTATCGGCTGCGCATCGAAACGTCCCTGCGCCCTAACCATAAGGCATACCGCATGGAGCGACCGATGGTCGGGGCACCGACCCTTGTGGTCCCACTACTTTACGGGGCTTTGCAACGCATTTGTAGGTCAGCCTTTCCAGGCTGACCTCGTTTGACCAGGTTGATTGACATTGGGCTAGCTCGGTCAGGCTGGAAAGCCTGACCTTCTATTTCGTTGCAAAGCCACTTTACGGGCTCAATGCAGGATCGGGTAACAGTGGACACGTACGAGATCACGGTCGAGGAACCTCTCTGGGGCGCGCTGAATGTCCTGCTCGCCCTCGGGCGGTTTTGGGACTTGCCCGAAGACAACGGGCGTTGCGGCCTGGATGGTGCGAGGTATACGTTGGAGGGTTGGAAGGCAGGGCACTCGCACCGGGTGATCCGGTGGTCCCCAGATCCCGTCTTCTCGGGCCGCGAGTTGCTCGTCGTAGTCACCCGAAATCACGATTTGAAAAAGGCATTACGACACCGCGCCGTACCGATCAAATGCCTTTGCGGAATTGATCGGTATGGGCGAGGCTGCGGCAATTCAAGGGGGCGGGCAAGCTACGGATTCTTTTTCTCGCGCAGCGCTTCCATCCGCCGGCGAATTTCCGCTTCGAAACCGCGATCGACCGGGTCGTAATAGCGACGCTCCTCGGGTAAGTATTGCTGTTCCACAAAGCCGCCTTCGAAATTGTGGCTGTACTGGTAATCGGCGCCGTGGCCCAGCTTTTTGGCGCCGCGGTAGCTGGCATCGCGCAGGTGCTTCGGAACGGAGAGGGTGCGGCCGGCGCGGACGTCGTCCCGCGCCTTGCCGATGGCCAAAGTCGAGGCGTTGGACTTGGGAGCGGTTGCGATATAGGTGACCGCCTGGGCCAGGGCCAGCTGGCATTCGGGCAGGCCGACGAACTCCACCGCTTGCAACGTCGCCGCGGCCACGACCAGGGCTTGCGGATCGGCGTTGCCCACGTCCTCCGAAGCGCAGATGACGACGCGGCGGGCGATGAAGCGCGGATCTTCGCCCGCTTCCAACATGCGGGCCAGCCAGTAGATGGCCGCGTCCGGATCGCTGCCGCGCATGCTCTTGATGAAGGCGCTGGCCAGGTCGTAGTGAGCGTCGCCGGTGGGGTCGTAGTCGAGGACCTTGCGCTGGATGGATTCCTGGGCCACATCGAGGGTGAAGTCGATTGGTCCTCCGAGGGCTAACGCTCCCGGTTCGCCGGACGGCCCCGGTTCGCCGGACTGGGCGGACAGGACGCCGACCTCGAGGGCCGACAAGGCCCGGCGAGCGTCGCCGTCGCAAATCTCCGCCAGAAATTCCAGCGCCTCGGGATGCAGGTGGACCGGGAATTTTCCCAGGCCGCGCTCCTTGTCGGTCAGGGCGCGCTGCACGAGGGTCTTGATCTGCTCCCGGGTCAAAGGCTCGAAGGAAAAGATCTGACTGCGGCTCAAGAGGGGCGAGTTGATGGCGAAGAACGGGTTCTGCGTCGTCGCGCCGATGAGAGTGATGCGGCCCTCTTCCACATCCGGCAGGAGCACATCCTGCTGGGCGCGATTGAAGCGGTGCAGCTCATCGACGAACAAGATGGTGCGGCGGCCGCCGTTTTCCAGCTCGGTGCGCGCTTCGTCGAGCAGATCGCGGACCTCTTTTATGCCGGCGGCCACGGCGTTGAGCTGGCGAAACCGGCACTGCGTATGATTGGCGATAACGTGGGCCAGGGCGGTCTTGCCCGATCCGGGCGGGCCGTAAAAGATCACCGAGCCCAGGCGATCCGCTTGCAGCAGGCGGCGCAGCAGCTTGCCCGGCCCCAGGAAATGCTCCTGGCCGACAAACTCGTCCAGAGTGCGCGGCCGCATCCGCGCCGCCAAAGGCTGCGCCTGGCGCAGGTTCGTTTCGTGCTGCTGGCGAAAAAGGTCGATGGGGAAACTCCGGTTTTCGCTGGCGCGGATTGCGGCTTACTTACTGGAGAAGATTTTATCAAGAAAAGCAAAGGAAGAAGGGAATAAAAAAGGCCGGGTGAGATAACCCGGCCTGGGTGGGCACCCGATATCAATTCGCCTTTATCACCGCTTCGCTTTTCTCCCGTTTCCACAGGGAGACGGCGCCCCCCCGGAATTGAGGAAATTCCCAGCGCCGGCTCAGCGTGAAGACTTTTTGTCCCGCCAGCAGTTCCGGCACCTGGTCGAAATTCGGATAGGGCGCGTCTTCGAAGAAATGCCCGCCCTTGGGTATGTCGATAAAGACCAGGGCATCCCAGTCGGTTTTTTCGAGCCAGCGGGCGAAGGCCTGGCGGTTGGCCGCGGGCGAATCGCCGAAGCCCTTCAAATCGACCGTAAGCCGGCCGCGGTGCTGGTAGTAATCCTGATAGGTCCAGGAGGTAAAGAACTTGAGCGGGCGATTGGACAGAATCGTGGGCCGGCGGGCGTCGGCCAGATACGGCAAATAGCAATCGGTCAGGTCCAGGGCACAGGGACGGTCGGGCTTGAGTCCGCCTTCGGGAGAAGCGCGGGCCTCGAGAAGGCCGGGCAGGTGCAGCGCCGCCAGGCCGCCCACGGCGAGGGCGGCAAGGCCGGATCGCCAGCGCGCCGCCGACGCGGTGGCCCGGCCATACAGCAGATGGGCCAGGCCCGCACCGGCCAACACCCACGTGCCGGCGATCCACGAATGAAGAAAGCGGCTCTTGCGATTGGGATGATGGACGGCGATCACCGTGGCCAGAACCACGAACCACACCAGGGCGGCGCCTCCGGGCCGGAATTTCCGCCCCGCCGACAGTAAACCGGCGATCAGGCCCAGGGCCAGACCGGCGCTCCACAGGCCCAGATGAAAATCGGTCGTGAAGCAGTCCCAGTAAAAATTCCAGCCGCCCGGCCACATGGGTTGCGGCGTCTCGCCCATGTTGGTGGTGGGAAACACGAACTGGATGAAATAGCTCAGGCGCTTGGGCCAGAGAAACCAGACCGCCACCGGCCACAGGTGCCAGTACACCAGTTGCCCGTTGCGGAAATGCAAACGCCCGACCCAGGTCCGGCCGGACCGCCACCACCACGGCAGCAGCCGAACAAATAACAGGACGTAAGCGGCATGCAGAAGGTTATGGACATTGTGCATCGAGATATGCCATTTGCCGACCGCCACGGTCTGGCCGCCCCACAAGGGAAACAGTGCCACCAGCAAGAACAGGGCGACGATGGGATAAGTGAGGGGATGGCGCAGCTGCCGCCCGAGCCAGGCGCGCCAGTCGATTTCCTGCCAGTTGGCGGCCAGGAACCGCCCCAGCGTACGCGGATGGGCACTGATTTGGGCCGCGACCAGGCCAAAGACAACCAGCATCCAGTAGTTGTACTTGTGGAGAAACAAGGCCGTGAGGGCCAGGCCCAAACAGCGCCCCGGCCAGAGCGCGGTTTCTTGACGACTTACCAGGTACAAATACAGGATCAGCAGGGATAGAAAAGCGCCCAGGCCCTCGAGCATGATATCGGTGGAAAAGGCGGAGTGGGCAGGACTGGCCAGGAAGAAAAGAGCCGCCACGCAGCCGGCCAGGTTGCCGCCGCGTGGCGTAGCCCGCCGCGCCGCCAGGAAAGCGAACACCGCCGCCCCGACCCACGCCGCCAGACTCGGCAACACCCCCAGCCGATAATCCACCCCGCCCACCGTCAGCAACAAACCAAGAAGCAAGCCGTGCAGCGGTCCCCACACCCGCCCGCCGCCGTCCATGTCATGCACCAGCCCAAGCAGGTCCCCTTTCCGCAGATCCAGGGCCACGTTCTGGCCGAAGAAATAATGGGCGTTGCGGTCGTGCAGAATTGACCACCATAGCTGCCGCGAGTCCTCCAGGAATCGGCCATAGGCAACCGCCGCAAGGACGAGAGCGGCCAAGAACACCGCCAGGGGAAAAAAGTAGACCGTCCAAAACGGGTTCCGCGACGGGTTCCCGGTCTGGGACGATTCCACGATATTTCGAGAGCGAGGACGTTCGAGCGTGGTGGTGGGAGACACGGCAGAATCCTTTCCGCGATCGAAGGAACATCCTTGATATACTCCCCCCAGTCCAGATTGAGACATGTCTTCGGCGAGCCGAGCCCCGTAAGGGGCCGGGTTGCGGGCACTTCAACCCGGCTGCTTACGCAGCTCGGCTCGCCGACCAATGTATCAATCAGCGCCGCGTGGAGTATTAGGAACGGGCGATTATAGGGATGCGATGCAAAACAGGTCAAGACAACCTTGGCCGCCACCGCTTGGGGCATTGCGCCACCCGACGCTAAGCCGCGCTAAGCCACGAGCGACTAACTTACCGGCGCCAGAGAAAGCGACCGGCCGGTCCGCCATTGGCGGTCCGTGCGGATCACTTCGTGGTACAGCGTGTCGCGTTCCACCGGAGTGCGGCCCGTTTCTTCGATCAGCCGGCGCAATTCGGCCACGGTCAGTTCCTGTGGCGAATCGGACCCGGCGTCGTGGTAAATCTTCTCGTGCACCACGGTGCCGTCGATGTCGTCGGCGCCGAAGCTCAGGGCGATCTGAGCGGTCTTGATGCCGAGCATGATCCAATAGGCCTTGATGTGCGGGAAATTATCCAACATCAATCGGCTCAGCGCCATGGTCCGCAGGTCCATCAGCACGCTGGCTTTCGGGATGTGCGAAAGCTTGGTATTGTCCGGATGAAAGGCCAGCGGAATGAAAGTCTGGAAGCCGCCCGTCTCATCCTGAAGCTGGCGCAGCCGGCACAGGTGGTCGATGCGATGCTGTTCCTTCTCGATGTGGCCGTACAGCATGGTGGCGTTGGAGCGCAGACCCAGCTCGTGGGCCTCGCGGTGGATGCGCAGCCAGGCGTCGGCGTCGGCCTTGTGCTCGCAAATCCGGTCGCGGACCTCGGGATGGAAGATTTCCGCTCCGCCGCCGGGCAAGCTGCCCAGGCCGGCGTCCTGGAATTCGGCCAACAGATCGAGCGTCGGCCGGCCCGTCAACCGCGCAAACCAGTCCCACTCCACCGCGGTGTACGCCTTCAAGTGCAGCCGCGGATACGCCTCGTGAATGATGCGGACGACGTGCAAGTACCAGGAATACGGCAATTGATGATGCAGCCCGCCGACGATGTGCAGCTCCGTGGCCCCGCGCCCTTCCGCCTCCGCGGCCCGCTCGAGGATTTGCTCGTCCGACATGACATAGCCTTTTGGACTTTTCAAGTCGGCGCGGAAAGCGCAGAAGGTGCAGCGGTACACGCACACGTTGGTCGGATTGAGGTGCGTGTTGGCGTTGTAATAGGCGAAGTTGCCGTTCTTGCGCTCGCGGACGATATTGGCCAGCTCACCCAGGGTGAACAGGTCGGCCTTATCGGCCAGGAACAGGCCGTCGTCGAAGGACAGCCGCCGGCCGGCTTCGACCTGGTCGCGAAGGGTCGCCAGGCGGTGGGTGTCGTCAAGAGGAATCATGGGACCCCCGTTAAAGGCTCCTTCTCCCATTTCATAGCAAAGAGCAGGTTTTTTTCCAGTTCTTGCAGTATGATAAGGAAACCGCAATCGTGGTTTTTCTTTAACCAATCGGAATCAAGGCCATGCCAAGCATAACGGAAGATTTCAAAACCGTGGCGGAGCTTCAAGAGGACTTGCACAAAATCCTCAACCAGGTTCAGCGCACCGGGTCGTCCGGTAGTTATCACGAAAAAAGGAAAACCCAAGGTGGTAATTCTGGATGCCGCCACCTATGAAAAAAAGCTGCACGCTGTGGAACTGGGACGCCTTCTCGCCGAAGCCCGGGAGGATATCCGCGCGGGCCAAGGGCGGCCTATCGAGGATTTTTTTGCCGAGCTAGATCGTGAGCAAAAGATTTCGCGTCCTCATCGGTCCCGGGGCCGAGCGTGATGTCCGCGAAATTCGGGATTACATTGCCTGCGACAAACCCGGCGCCGCCACAAAATGGTACCGGGAAATCCGCCGGCACATGCTGTCCTTGCGGAGGATGCCCTTTCGTTACGAGGTTATCCCTGAGGCCGAAGATATCCACCACGATTATCGAAAGGCTACCCAAAACTCGCGCCACGAACTTCGCGGACGATCCCGAACATAGGCCCGCAAGGCGTCGGCCAGCGGCGCCTCCGCCTCAGGTCCTCATCGCCAGCAACATGATCGGCGTGTGCGAGGGCCTGCTATACGGCTACAAGGCCGGCCTGGACCTGAAGACCGTGCTGCAATCGGTCGGCGTGGGTGCGGCCGGCAGCTGGTCGCTTAACAACCTCGGCCCACGCATCATGGACCGCAATTTCGAGCCGGGTTTCTTCGTCGAGCACTTCCTCAAGGACATGGGCATCGCCCTGGACGAAGCCAAGCGCATGAACCTGGCCCTGCCCGGCCTGGCCCTGGCCAATCAACTGTATCTTGCCGTGCAGGCTCAGGGTTACGGCCGCAAAGGCACCCATGCCCTGATGCTGGCGCTGGAGCACTTGTCGAATATCAAGCGCTGATCCATACATTGTTAGACACGGCTTGAAGGCATATTTCCCGACTTGGCTGAAAGTAATACAGCGCACGGGAAGGATTCTCCGCGCCCGACTCCCTTTCACCGCCAGCGAAACCCTGTCAAGCCGGGACAATTACTTCGCTTCGTTTGCTTCTTCCAAAGGTTCAAGGACCAGGCGGGTTTTCCCGGCTTGGGAAAGCCGCTGGCCGGATCGCGCCAGGGCGTGCC
>CAZFGM010000178.1:0-11624 GCA_964518515.1 uncultured Alcaligenaceae bacterium
CTAGTCCTCTTCCTAATCCTCATCGTACTCTTGATCTTTCTCTCTTCCGGTAGGTCCCCGGAAACGGCGGGCACACCCTTTACCTTTAGCGCCCGCAGTATCCCTTGCAAATGCCTGACAAACCTGGCAAGATTCTGCGGGCGTTAAACGTAAAATCAAGCATGTGACACTTTTCCCGAGCTTAGAAGGTATCTTCTGCCAAGGCAATCGAAGTGCGTTCTCGTTTTGCAAAGGAGTGGTTCATGTTTTCCCGCTGGATTTCTGTCCCCCTCGTCCTGGTCCTGGCGGCCCCCGTCGCGGCCGGCGACAAGAAGGTTGAGGCTTTTATCCCCGCCGTGGTCGTGCGCGTCAAGTCGCTGGATGCGGTGATCGACAACTTCAAGCTCCTGGCCAAAGTGGTGGGCCAGGAAGAAATCGCCCAGCAGCTGAAGAGGCTGATAGAAACCAAAGTGGACCCCAAGGGGCTCGAAGGCATCGATCCGGCCCGGCCGTTCGGCTTCTACGGCAGGATGGGCCAGGAATTTAATGACGTCACCGGCGTCGTCATGGTGCCCATCAAAGATGAAGCAAAAATCCTCGGTCTGCTCGACAACCTCAATCTCACGCCCAAGAAAGGCAAGGATGGCCTGTACACCGTCTCCTACGGCGAAAAAGTCCAGGTGTTTTTCCGCTTCGCCAACAAGTATGCCTATTTCACGGCCATCACTCCGAAATCGGTGGAAGCGAACAAGCTGCTCGCACCCGACCGCGTGTTCGGGGCGCAGCAGGCCGCCGCCCTGTCGGCCACAGTTCGCCTGGACCAGGTCCCGAAATTAGCTCAAGCCTTTGTCACCGCCGCCCTTGAAGACCAGATCGAAAAGGCCGACAAGAAACTGCCCAACGAAACCGACGCTCAGCACGCCCTCCGCCTCGAATCGCTCAAGGGAATCCTTACAGTTACCAAGACCGTCCTTGAGGAAGGCCAGGAGCTAGCCGCCGACCTGGATGTGGACGCCAAGACCAAGGAGCTGACCGCCCGCTTCCGCCTGAGCGGAAAGCCAAAATCCGCGCTGGCGGACGCCTTGGCCCACCTCGCGCAGCGTAAAAGCGTGTTCGGCGGCCTCAAAACCGACAACGCCGTGGTCGCCGGCCGGTTGCACGTCGTCGCCCCCGAGGCCATTACCAAGGTTATCCATGCCGCCCTGGCCGAAGAAAGCAAAAAAGCCATCAACAGTATCACCGACGAGAAGAAACGCAAGCAGGCCGAGAACCTGGTGAAAATCCTGGCCGCCAATTTCAAAGCCGGCGAAATCGACGCCGCTATCCAGCTGACCGGCCCGGGCAAGAACAAGACTTTCACCCTGCTGGCCGGCATCAAATTGCAGGACGGCGCCGCCCTGGGCCAGCTGGTCCACCTACTCCTAAAAGACGTTCCCGGGGTTACGCGCGACGCCGAATCCGCCGGCGCCATCAAGATTCATAAAATTGACGTGCACCTGGGATTTGACGCCCAGGCCGAGGAGGCCTTCGGCAAGCATCCTCTGTACCTGGCCTTCCGCCCGGATGCCGTTATGGTGGCCCTGGGCGAGGAGGGCTTGACTACGCTCAAAACCGCCCTGGCCAACGCCCCGGCGCCCGGCTGGCCGGTCCATCTGGAGATCGATTTGGCCCGTTTGGCCCCGCTCCTGGCCAAAACCGACGAGCAAAAAGCCGCCGTCAATAAACTGTTCGGCGCGGGCGACGACGGCCGCCTGCGCCTGACGGTGCACGGCGGAGCGGCGCTCGAGGCCCAGTTCACCGCCCGGCTGTCGGTCCTGCAATTTTTCCGCGCCTTGGCCGCCAAGGACGGGGCCAAAAAGTAACCGCCCTTGCCGGCCTCCCTAAAATGGTAATGAGGGGCCGGCTTTTGGAGAGGCCACGACCGCAACCCGCCGAAAAGCCGGGTTGCGGTCGTGTTGTTTATGTTCAATCAAGCCCGCAGGGCGCGTCTTCGAGTGGGTTTGCCCACCCCGCAGGCTCGAAGACGCGCCTGCGGGCTTGGAAGCTACGAGGATTTGCCCACCTGCAGCACGCCGCCCACCCGCCGCGCCCGGATCCCTCCGGGAAAATCCACGGCGCCGGTCTCGGCCACCACCAAATCCGCCAGCCGCTCCCAATCCGCGAACCTCATCTCTCCCATCGGCCAACCTTCGCGGGACCACGCCCGGCGCAGCACCTCGCGCACCAAGTACCGCGGGACGCCGGACAGACGGGCGATGGTAATAATGACCAGGCCGCCCGCCCTGGGCAATTCCACCTCCCGGAGCAACGCTTCCACCTCTGCGGCGATCCGGGTCTGTACGTGTTGGGCCTGCTCCGCCAGCCGGCACAGGACCGAAACTATCGCCGGATTGTAGTGCTCGGCCAGATGCGGCAGGAGTTCCAGGCGAAGGCGATTGCGGGTTAAATCCAAGTTGCGATTGGAGCTATCCTGGCGATAGGGCTGTTGCAGCTCCTCCAGGAAAGTAAGCACCTCGGCGCGGGTAACCTGCAAGAGCGGCCGGAGCAGCACGAGGCTGGCGGCAAGTTCCCGGCGGGCCGGAATGCCGCCCAATCCTTGCAAGCCGGTGCCGCGCAGCAGGCGAAACAGCACGGTTTGGGCCTGGTCGTCGGCGGTGTGGCCGGTGGCGATCCAGGCGGCATCCTCTTCTCGGGCCACCTGCGTCAGCCAATCGTAGCGCACCTGTCGGCCGCAACTTTCCAGGTTTCCCCCCCGCCTACGGGCCAGGGCGGCCACGTCGTGGCGGTGCGTGCGGCACGGCACGCCGAGCTGCCGGGCCAGGTCCTGGACAAAAACTTCATCCGCGTCGCTCTCGGCGCCGCGCAGCTGGTGATTCAGATGGGCGAACAGCAAGGGGCCGATGCGGCCTTGCCGGTGCCAATGGACTAGGGCCCGCGCCAGGGCCACGCTATCCGGACCGCCGGAGACGGCGATGACCCCGCGGGAAGCGGCGCACCCACCCAGACCTTGGGCAACTCGTTCTAGAAAGGGGACCGGCATTTCTTCTTTCCCCTTCTTCCCATGCAAAGGGAGTCACGCGTTTTGCGTTTTGACCTTGTTATTGCCCTATCTGCATGTTAGGGTAAGGAAGGCCCTGGAGGGCCACTGGCGGTGTCTTTATTGCCAATCGAATGGCGCACCGGCTTGCGCCGGTTGGGTGGCCAATCGTAAGCATTAGCCCGAATTAGGCTATGGGACACCCGTGGTCACCTCCAGGGCAACCCCGCCCACCCGCGGCGGGTCTCCTTTTTCCCAATAAGCAATCTCGCAACCAAAACCCAAACCTAGCCAACCCCGCGAATTTCCCGCACCTTGGCACCTATGTCCAGGGCGCGCATGAAGGTTTCGCCAATGAGGACCGCCTTGACACCGGCGGCCTGTAGCCGCAGCACGTCGTCCCGGCTTTGAATGCCGCTCTCGCTCACCAGGCAGCAATCCGCGGGTACTTTTCCAGCCAATTCCACGGTGTGTTCCAACCGCGTGACGAAGGTGCGCAGGTTGCGGTTGTTGATGCCGATGAGCCGGGCGCCGCAATCCAGGAGGCGCGGCAGGTTGTCCGGCTCGTACAGCTCGACCAGGGCCTGCATTCCCAGGCGGGCGGTTTCCCGCACCAGATCGGTCAGCAGCGTCTGCTCCAGAATCTCGGCGATGAGCAAGACCGCGTCCGCCCCGGCAACGCGCGCCTCCAGGAGCTGGTAACGGTCGAGGATGAAATCTTTGCGCAAGAGGGGCGGGGCCACGGCCTGGCGGATGGCCGTCACATACGCCAGGCTGCCTTGAAAATACGGGCCGTCGGTCAGGACGCTAATGGCGGCCGCGCCGTTGTCGGCGTAGAGGCGGGCGATGGCCAGGGGGTCGAAATCGGCCCGCAACACGCCGGCGGATGGCGAGGCTTTTTTCACCTCGGCGATGATCGCGACCCCCGCGGTGTTTTCCAGGGCGGCGCGAAAATCGCGCACCGCCGGAGCGTCGGCCAACCGGCTTTCCAGCGCGGCTGCCGAAATGGCCTCCCGCCCGGCTGCCACTTCCCGCCGTTTGCTGGTTACGATGGTATCGAGGAGGGTGCTCATTGAAGAAGGAATCGTGCGCTGTGGTTGCAATTTCCCGGCCGCAAAGGAAAATGGTTGTTGGCGGCCGTCGCGGCGCGTTTATTGTACCTGAAAAAGGAAATAATGTGGTCGAAGCCCAGCAATTGTTATTCCACCTTTGGGCCTATTTTATCCTTGCCGGCGTAGGGCTGGTGGCTTGCCTGGCCTTCGCGCTTGATGGCGACCTGGGCCGGCGCCTGTTGCCCCTGCCGGGGCGGCCGCGCGGGGCCTGGCGCGGCGGCGAGGTTTTCCTGATCTTTGTCTGTTTTGTTTCTATCGGGTCGCTGGTGCTGTTTCTGTTTCGTGGTCTTGGATTGTACGAAGCCGTGTACGGCGAGCGGCCTTCTCCGGAACGACAGCAACTTTGGGTGCCGGTCCTAGCCCTGCCGCTTTCCCTGGCCGCCCTTTTTCTGATTCTCTTCTTGGTTAGCGGCACTCGGCCGGCCCACTTCGGCATGACCCAGACGCGCTTCATTCCCAACCTAGTGGCCGGCTATTTCCTGTGGCTGATCTTGACACCCCTGGTCCTGGCGGTTTTTTTTTACATCCTCGAGTGGATGCCTTACGACGAACATCCCCTTTCCAAAATTACCCAGCAAAATCTGCTGGCGGTGGAATGGCTCTTGTGGATCTTTCAGGGGGTAGTGGCAGCGCCCCTCTTGGAAGAACTGCTCTTTCGCGGCGTGCTGCTCGGCTGGTTGCGGCGGGCCACGTTGCCGGGCCACCTGGTCGTGGCGGGTGTCGCTTTCCTGTTCTGCGGGCTGGCCGCCATTAAACCCTTGATGCCCGACGTAGAGGTAGACGTGCCGATTCATTTTAAACCCACGGAGGTTAAATGGGGACCGGTGGTTTTCGCGGTGGTCCTGATTCCGGCGTATCTCATTCCGGCCGGGTTATTTTTTTCACGGAGGCGAGGTGTACTTACCGGGAACCGGGAAGACCAGGAGAAAAGGATGCCGGCCACGACTTCCCTAGAAACGGGCATTCAATCCGCCGAGTCGCCTATCACCTCCTCGGTGTCCTTATCTCCGGGGAAATCGGTTACTCCGAAAATCTTGGCGGTCCCGCAATCGCGTGTGGACCAGTTCCGTGAAGCCTTCGGTCCGATCTGCGGCAGCAGTTTGTTGTTTGCAGCTTTTCATGCCGAGATCTGGCCGTCGCCGATCCCGCTGTTCCTGTTCGCCCTGGGCCTGGGCTGGCTCGCCTATCGCAGCAACAGCCTGGTCGGTCCCATCGTCGTGCACGTGCTTTTCAACGCCGTGGCTTGCATCGTGATCATGTTCTACACGGAACCCGCGAACGGCAGGGCGGCGACCTCGGCCGATCGGCCGTCGCTGTCCGGCTCAATGGTCACCACGGTCCCCGGTTCCCAGCAGCCCCGGCGCAGATAAGCCAAGGCGACGACCTGCCCCAGCCGCGGCGACCGCACCGACGACGTGACCTGGCCCACCTCGGCGCCTTGGTGAAAAAGCCGGGTCCCCGGTTTCAGGACCTCGCTGCCGCTCACCTTGATGCCCACGAGCAGGCGGTTGACGTGCCCCCGGTCGCGGGCCATGACGATGGGTTCCTGCCCCAGAAAGCAGCCCTTGGTGTAGCTGATGGCCTGTTCCGTCCGGCCCACTTCCATGACCAGACGATTGTCGTCGATGTCCACGCCGAAGACCGGCGTACCCGCTTCGACCCGCAAGATTTCGTGCGTGTCCCCGCATGCGGGAACCGCCCCGCCCTTGGTTAACGTTTCCCACAATTGGGGGGCTGCCCCGGAAGGGCAAATGAGGTCGAGGGCAGGTAAACCAAGGCACGGTTGCCGGCGAAGGCACAGCAAGTCGTTTAGCGGGGAGCCGAAGGCGACCGCGACGTGATGCAAATCCTGGTCCGGTAAGCGCCCCCCAAAAAGCTTGGTCAAAAGAGCCGCCCCCTGAGGACCCACCAGACGCAGTAGGCCGAAATCCCGGGTCCGATCGGCCAACTCGACCCGCTCGCTGATGAGATAATGATGGAGGTGCTGCAAAATTTTCTCAGCGTGGCCGGGCTCGCAATCCAGAAGAATAACTTCCTTGCCGTCCAGTCGAAAACAACCGACCAGAACGTGGGCGACCACGCGTGCCTTGGCGGTGCACAGGAAGGCCTCGCAACCGGCGCCCGGAGCCAGATTTTTCACGTCGTTGGTGCACAGGTTGTGCAGAAACAGACGCGCCTCGGGACCGGCCAGTTCGATCTTGCCGCGCGCGGACAGATCGAACAGGGCGGCTCCTTCACAGGCGGCGCGATAAGAATCCATCATGGGACGCCGATTTTCGAGTGATGGGTTTTTTGTGGAAACGTCACGGGCCTACGGATAGCGTCAAGGAGTGGAAAGCAGCTCCGGCCAGGAATTGGCAGTCAACATTGCCTCGGCTATCCGTCCCAAGCGTTCCAAATCTTGAATTGACGTCAAAGCCGCTTCGGTTGCGGGATCGGCAGCGCCGAAGCGCCTTCGCCCTTGCCGCAGCAACAGGCGAATTTGTCCCTCCGCACGTCCCTCGTCGAGGATCATATCATAAGCCGTGGATTCATGCATGACTCGTACTCCATCGTAAATGCTCGCCAGGTCTTCTTTTTGGACCCGCAAGCCGGTAAGGATGAATGCCGCCGTCATCAGGCGAACGGCCTGGGCGTGGTCCGTTTCATGGATCAGGCGGCGGTCGATTTCCCGCACCACTTCGCGTAAGGCGTCGGCCAGCGGCTTGCCTTCGGGCATCCGGCATAGCGTCGCTAACGGCAGTAGTCCCAAACCGCCGTGCAGGAAAGGTTCCACGGGCTCCCGCCACATCCGAACCACGTCATACTCAAATTGTACCCGTTTGCCGCCGCAGACGTAAGCCAGTTTTCCGGTCAAGTCGTCCGCATCTGCCTTGGGACGCAGTAGGATAAGCACCGACCGTACCGGCGCCTGGAAGCGAAGATGGAAAGCGGCGTTGTAAAGGTGAAGCTGTGGAAAATTCGAAATTCGAAATCCGAAATCCGAAACAAATTCAAAACCAAAATCCGAAATCCGAAACTCTCCACTCTCCATTAGATTTCGAAATTTGAAATTCGGATTTGTTTCGGATTTCGATATTCGGATTTCGGATTTCTCCTCTCATGTCATGGTGAACAGCCGGGCGATTCCATGCAAGGACCCTTCCTCCAGGCGCAGCACGTTGGCCGCCTGGTATTCCGGAATGAGCCCGCGAACCACTTCGGCCCCGCCACCGGTAAGGAAGACGCGCTGGAAACTTTCGCCCTGGCCGAGGTTGGCCAGGGCCTCGCGATGGCGGCGCACCAGAGCGTCGAGCAGGGCCGCCAGCAAATCGAGCCGGTCCGTGCTCAGCTCCAGGTCGCGGAAGGCCGCGCGGGAAGCTTCGATTTCCAGGCGGTCGCCGCCGAGGAAGGGCGGATCAAGGCTGACGCGAGTTTGTCGGCTGCGGGCGGCGGCGATGCTGTGCTCGAAAAACTCCGCTTCGGTCTGCTCGCGGAAGCACAGCTGGTGCAGCCAGTCGAGTGCGACGCCGCCAATCGGATTATGCGTGACGTGGATGAATTTCTCTCCCACGCCCAGAAAGCGCGTCAGGCGCTTGGGACTGGGCCGCGGCGGATCGGCGAACACGGCCAGCACCTGCGTGGTGCCGACGACGTGCAAGAGATCGCCCGGTTTCATGCCGGCGGCCAGCATGGCGCTGCTGGTGTCGGCGGTGCCGAGCTTGACGGGGATGCCGGCCGGCACGCCCAACTCGGCCGCCGCCGCCGAGCGCACCGTCCCCAGCGTCGTACTGCCGCACACCACCGGTGCCAGCCATTCCGGCTCGATTTCGAAATACGCGCACCAGCGCGGCGACCACTGCTGATCGGTCAGCGTGCCGAACAGCCCCGTGAAGCAGGCGTTGGCGCGATCGAATGCCTTTTCCCCAGTCAAGCGCAGGCCGAGCCAGCCGTTGACATGCAGATAGCTTTTAACCTTGTGGGAAAGATACGGCTCATCCTGCAACATCTGGCGGTAACACAGAGCGGTGATACCGCCGGGGAGGGGGCGGTTGCCGGTGGTGGCGAGGAATTCGGGGCCGACCGCCGCCCAGACTTGCCGCGCCGCCGGCCGGGCCCGCCGGTCCAGGTGCGTCCAGATCGGCCGGACCGGCTGATCGTCTTTACCCAGAAGCACCAGAGCCGGGGTCAAGACCGCCAGCCCGACGCCGGCCACGTCGCCCGCGGTATCCATCACGCCGGCCCGGTGAACCGCCTCGCGGGCTGCCTGGGTGACCGCTTGCCAGAGCTTTTCCGCGGGCACCTCGGCCGCGTCCGGCGCCGGCGCTTCCAGCTCATAGCTCGCCCGGGCAATCGGCCCCACGGCGGTTTGGGTTTCCACGTCCAGAACCGCCGCCTTCACCGACGACGTGCCGACATCGAGGGCCAGGATATTCATGGTTAGACCGTTGATAGATTCCTGGAAAATCAATGTCTATGGGTTGCGTGGTCGAAGCTCGCTTGGCGGTTTCGCCTAACCAGCATCCCGGATGCGACTTTCACGTACGGAAGATGCTGTTCTCACGAAATCCATAAACAGGATCAATCGGATTCCTCGGAACCGAACATCCTACGCAGCTCATCGTCCGGCACCGGCGCATACGCCTTTGGCTCCATCGTCCAGCTCGCCCGGCCCTGACTTAAACTTCGCACCTTGTCGGAATAGTCGAACATTTTCGCCAGGGGAGCCAGGGCCTCGATGACGCTCAACTTGCCGCGGGCGAGCACCTGGGTGATCTCGGCGCGGCGAGCGTTCAGGTCGGCGGTCACGGGACCGAGGTATTCTTCCGGCACCGTCACCTCGGTTCGCATGACCGGTTCCAAGAGAACCATGTTGTCGCGTAGGGCCTTGTGCACGGCGTCGGCGCCGGCGGCCTGAAAAGCGACCTCGCTGGAAACATCCTGCTGCATTTGCCCGCCCAGGATCGTGGCCTGCACGTTGATCACGGGATAGCCCAACTCGCCCGATAGCAAGGCCCCGCGGATGCCCTGCTCGGCGGCGGCGACGAACTCCGCTGGCAACGTTTCCGGCGGCGCCTTGCTGATTACCACGATGCCCCCCTCACCCTGGTCGCTTTTTTTCGGCTCGAACTGGACCGTGACCTTGGCGAACAGGCTGGCCGTGCCCGCGTGCTTGATGCACTCTCCTTCAACCTTGATCGACCGGCGCAAGGTTTCCCGGTAGCTGACGCGCGGTTTGCCCACGCGCACCCGGAGGCGAAAATCCCGTTCCATGCGATGCTGTTTCACTTCCAGGTGCAACAGGCCCATGCCGCTCATCAGCGTCTGCCCCGTGTCGGCATCGATTCGCCAGGTGAAGGTGGGATCTTCGCGCTTGAGGCGGTTCAGGACGTCCACCAGCTTATCCTTGTCGGCCGATGATTCCGGCTCGATCGCCTGGCTGACGACGGCCTCGGCGAAACGAATCTGCTCCAACAGGATCGGGTGCTGCGGATCGCAAAGCGTGTCGCCGGTGATCGAATCCTTCGGGCCGATGATGGCGACGATGTCACCGGCGTAAGCGACCGGCAGGTCGTCGCGATGTTTCGGATCGGCGTGGATGTGGTACAGCTTGCTGGCGAATTCCTTGACGTTGCGGCCCGGATTCAGAACCCGGCTGTTGGCCTTGAGCGTGCCGGAATAAAGGCGCAGGTAGTACAGATCGCCGTGGCTGTCGGCTACGATCTTGAAGACCAGGGCGCTGAAGTAGTCCTTTGGGTCGGGCCGGCGTTTTTCTTCCTTTTCTTTCTTGACCGGGTTCGGGCCGGCCACGGGCGGACGATCCACCGGGCAGGGCAGGTACCAGCACACGGCGTCGAGCAATGACTGAATGCCGATGTGTTCCCGGCCCGACCCGGCCAGCACCGGCTGAATTTGCCGGGCCAGCGTCTGCTCGCGCAACACCTCGCGGATGGTATCCGCGGGAATCTCCCTGCCCTCAAGGTAAGTGGTGGTCAACCGGTCCTTGTCGTCAAACCGGGTCAAGACTTCGAACAGATACTCGCGCCAGTGCTGGGCATCGATCTGCATGTCCTCAGGTATTTCGTCGGGGCGAAAACTCTTACCCAGGGAATTCGCATCGAAGTACAGGGCCTTCATCTGAATCAGGTCGATGATGCCGGCGAAAGGTTTAGGGCTGTCCTTGATCGAGCCGGCGCCGATGGGAATGGTCAGGGGCGCCGGCTGGCCTTCGAGGCGATCCTTGATTTCCCCGACGACTTTGTCGAAATTGGCCCCGACCACGTCCATCTTGTTGACGAAGACGAGGCGCGGCACCTGATACTTGTCGGCCTGCCGCCACACGGTTTCCGACTGGGCCTCGACGCCATTCTGGGCGTCGAAGACGACGACGGCGCCGTCGAGCACGCGCAGGCTGCGCTCGACCTCGGCGGTGAAGTCCACGTGCCCCGGCGTATCGATCAAGTTAATGGTGTGGCCTTTCCAGGTGAATGGGATGCAAGCGCTGTAAATCGTGATGCCGCGGTTCTGCTCCTCGGGATCGTAATCCGTATCGGTCGTACCCTCATCGACGCCGCCGAGCTTGTGCTTGGCCCCCGAGTAAAACAAGAGGTGCTCGGTGGTGGTGGTCTTGCCGGCATCGATGTGGGCGATGATGCCGATGTTGCGGATTTTGGGGAGGTCGAAAGTAGCCATTGGTTTCCAAGCGGTGCGAAGGCCTTCTTATTTTTTAGTTTTGTCAAAGCAGCGGCACCCAATTCTGCGATGACTTTCTTGATGGTTTCCCAACTTTTTTTGTGATAGGTCTTCCGGGATTTCCAGTACCTCACCTTCTTTATACCTGGCTAGGGGACCGGTTTTTTTTGACGTAAAGGAAATTCACAAATCCCTTGTTGTGCACCAGGATATCACGGGCCGCTTTGATCTCCGCGATTTTGGCTATTTCCTCTTTCTTCGGGCATCCAAATTGGCCAATTTTTCCAAATTGAAAAACCATTCGACAACCGACTGGTATTTTATATCGTTGATTTCTTTTTCTACGACGGCAAAGATTATGGCTTCTATTGTTGGCGCATCCAGTACCGTGCTGAATTCCAACTGTTTTTTGGAGAGGGATTTCGGATTGACTCCCGACCCCTTGTATGTTCATTTCACCCAGCGAACAAAACCGGGTCTTGTTTCTTGCCCGGAATTCTTTGGCTAGGTTCTGTGCGTTTTAGGGCATTTTTTGGTAAAATGCGTGAACCCAATCCATTTTAGGAGGTGAGGTCCCGCGCCACTATCCGTTGAGACTTGAAGCGGCTCTTTGGTGATAGTATCGATCATAGCCCAATACTGTTCGGCTCATCCAAGGCCGGCGGCGTCACCTTCAAACTGGAATCCGCCCCCCCAGGGCATGACCGTCTCCCCCGACGGCCGCCTCCTCTGGACCGTGCCCGCCGCCTTCGCCAACCGCGAAGTCCCCGTGGTCCTGACCCTCCGCGACAAAACCGGCCGCGAATTGTTTTTTTTGAGACCGA
>CAZFGM010000179.1:0-11573 GCA_964518515.1 uncultured Alcaligenaceae bacterium
CAAAAAAACTAGGAAAAATCCAGATTTTTCCTTTTTCCGACAGACACTAGCTAGGCCCGCCCCTTGAGGGCGGGTTGAGAAAACCGGCCCCTTTCACGGGGTTCAATCAGTGGGAGATTCCCGTCTCACCCGCCGTGAACGGCGGGCCTACACCGCTGGCGCGGAAAGCCCCGTGAACGGGTCTGAAATGCCACTTCAACCCGACGTCTTTGCTACAGTCCTCCTTTTTTCGTTTCTTTCGTGTCTTTCGTGGTTCCCTAATGGAGAGGCCGAGAGCAGACGGATGAGCGGCAAATTCCAAGGTGTTCGCGTTCGCACCCCCAGCCGATTGCACTTCGGTCTGTTGAGCTTGCCGTCCGGGGACGGCCAGCCGACGCACTGGCCGGACCTGGACGGGGCCGACACGCTGCCGGCGCGTCATTTCGGCGGCGTCGGCCTCATGATCGAGGCGCCGGGCATCGACCTGACCGTGCGGCCTGCTTCCTCCTGGTCCGCGGAGGGACCGCTTGCCGACCGCGCCCTGGCTTTCGCTCGCCAATGGGCGGCCCAAGCGGAAAACACCGGCCCGTGCCGCATCACCATCGCCCAGGCCGCGCCGGAACACGCGGGTCTGGGCACCGGGACCCAGCTCGGCTTGGCCGTGGCCCGCGCCCTGGCCCTGGCGGCGGAGTTAGACCTGGACCCTGTCACTTTGGCCCGCCGCGTGGGCCGCGGCCGGCGCTCCGCCCTAGGTATTCACGGTTTCGCCCTCGGCGGTTTCCTGGTCGAAGGCGGTAAAGGCTCGGGGACAGCCATTGCCCCCCTGGTGGCCCGCGTCGATTTTCCCGAGACCTGGAAGATCCTTATGCTCGTGCCCCACGGCGGGGAGGGCCTGCATGGCGCCCGAGAAAATCAGGTTTTCGGCCAGCTGCCGCGGCCCGCCGATTTGTCCGCCAGCGAAAGTTTGTGTCGCCTGGTGCTTCTGGGAATGTTGCCCGCTCTTGGGGAGGGTGATTTGCCCGCCTTCAGCGAAGCCTTGTTCGATTTCAATCGCCGCGCCGGCGAATGGTTTCGGCCCTGGCAGAAGGACCAGTACACCCATTCGCAGACCGCCGCCGTGGTGGATTTTTTGCGGCACCTCGGAGTCCGGGGTGTCGGCCAAAGCTCCTGGGGCCCGGCCCTGTTCGCCGTCACTCAGCCTGATCGTGCCGATTTCCTGGTCGCCCAGCTCTGCCAACGTTTTGGCCTTTCCCAGGACGAAATCCGGGTCACCCGCGCCAATAATTGTGGGGCCCGGAACGATTGGCTTTAACAGAGGAAACGCACGCGTGGAAAGGTGATGTGATGCTGGGAAATAAATCCTAAGTCTATGTTGTCCAGGACCTGGTGGCCCCCGTGTTACCATGTCGAATTTGGCGGGACAGCATGACATAAGGGGGGTGTGTTCACGGCAAATCCTTGCGCTCCAGGAGCGGCCGCCGTGACCGCCAGGTGCGGTCCCATTCCCAGAGCGATGTTCCCTGCGGCGGAACGGCGCCGATGTACCGCGGCAGAGCCGGTTCGGTGTGTCCGGCGCCCTGGTCGGCCCAAGCCGACCCTTTTACCGGCCGCATGAAATCCGGGTGGCGCGGCTTTCGCGAGAGGAACTGGATGTTCTTCGCAAGTTGGTCTCCGGGCGCCAGGGGAAGAATATCGCTGCCGGAAAGATCACGGCGATTGTGCGCGAACCGCCATTGCTGGGCCACCTCGCGAGCCAGTTCGACCGAGGTAGTCCCGCCCCCCGTTTTGTTGCTCACAAAAGCCATCAGATCGCCCTGAACTGTATCGAAGAACAGATTGTTTTGCAGTTCCACCTGCCCCAAGGCAGGCTGGTCGCCAGCCCGATTGTTCCAGACCCGGAAGCCGGTTACGCTGTCGAAAACGGTATTGTTGGCAAACAACAGCCGCGTGGCTTGGCCACCGAGGTCTTCAACTTGCAGGCCGGCATGGTTGCAGTTCCACACGATGTTTCCGGTTACCTGGATGTCTTCGACCCGTCCCACGAGCAGAATCCCCTTGAGGCTGCTTGACAGTTGGTTGTCATGAATGAGCAGGCCGCGCGTCGGGTGTTGCTGGCCCACGCCTTCCTTGGGTCCGAACACCACGATGCCGATGAGCGGAACCTGAACGGTGCAGCGGCGGATGCGGACCGGGTGGTCCCGCTGCGCGGTGGTGCTCGTCAAGCGGATGCCATAAACGCTCAGCAGCCCTTCAGCTTGCAAATCCAGGTCTTCGAGGACCAGGCCCGTCACGTCGTCCCGGGCCACCACGAAGGACAAACCGGCCGTTGGATTGCCGCTGCGAAAGCGAAACCCCTGGACGCGCACGTGGGGCACGCCTTTGACGCTCAAGCAAAAAGGGCTGCCTTCGGTTAATTGCAGCGTGGCCCGTTTCGGGGCTTCCAGGACCAGTCCCTGCAGGCCGGCATCATCGATGACGATGCGCTCCGAGTAGGTGGCATCATCCAGAACGCGGATGGTGGACCAGGGCTTGGCGGCTTGAATAGCCGCGCGGAGGGTGCGGTATTGCCCGTCGCCGGCCGGGTCATTGGACACGGTCAGCAGCCGTCCCGGCGGCGGGGCCAGCCAGGTGCGCGACCAGTCCCAGGGGGCGGCGTCCTGCGGCGGCACGGCCCCCACATAGGCGGGCAAAGACGGGTCCATCTTGCCGGCGCCGGCGTCGGCCAGGGGCGAGCCTTTCTTGGGCTGCACGAAATCCACCGCCGCCGGGTTCCGTGACAGCCCGTCCACATAGTCCACCCGCTTGTCCCGATCAGCTACCGGAATCCAGGCCTTGTCGTACAGGGTGCCTCCCTTGGGCGGCCTTACTTCGCGCCAGTTGTAATCCATCCGCCAATCCTTAAGAACCAAGCTGCCGTCGCCGGCGCCTTTGGCTTTGAATGCATCCCCGCCGCTGTCCAAGAAAATCAGGTCCGGCTCCAGGCTGCCCGTCAAGATCAGGTTGTTGCGGAATTGAATGTTCTTTCCTTTGACTGCCGTATCCCATAGCCGAAGAGCACGTCCATTCTCACAGAGGGTATTATTGGCGATCAGCAGGTCCTTGCTGTCCTGGGAAAGGTGCATGAGCTGGATACCACACTGGCCGCAGCCGGCCACACGATTGCCGACGACGTGGATTTGCTGGAGCGACCCCGCCAAGGCAATGCCCTGGGTCCCTCCGACAATGGTATTGTTGCGCAGGATGATCCGTTTGCAGGGCAAAGGCGTGTTCGTCGTGAGCTGCAGGCCCATGACGTAAATGCCCTGGCCACCGCCGCCGGCAATCCGGCAGTTTTGCACCACTACGGGAGCATCTTCCTGCGCCAAATCCACTTTCTCGAAGATGATTCCGGGCAGGGCCTCCTTGGAACTTGGTTGAATGTCCACGTGTTCCAACAACAACCCGGGGCACTGGCCGGTGATGATCACCGGAAAAAACTCGCCCTGATCCGGCCGGATACGGAAACCCCGGATCGTGACGTTGGGAACGTTGACAATCGTGACGGCCCAGCGGGCGTCGGCGGCTTGCTTGAGCGTCGCCGGACGAACAGCTTCCAGGGTTATGCCGGCAAATTGGCCGGGGCGATTGAGCGTCACCGTCTCCACATAGATGGCTTCATCCAGCACGCGAATGGTCTGGCCGGGCTGGACTTCCTCCAGGGCCTTGGCCAGCGTGCGAAAGCGACCGCCGTCTTTGGCCTCGTGCGATACCGTCAGCACGCCAGGTGGATCATCCACGGCGGGTGGTTCCCGCGGTTTGTCCTTTTTGGCATCCACCGCTTTTTTTTCGTCTTTCTTGATCTGAGCAACCTTGTCGTCGGTTTTCTTCCCAGGGTTCTCCTTCAGAGGGGTGTTGTTGGTTTTTGTCAAGGGGTCGTGCTCCGGCGGAGCGTCCGTTGGGGAATGGGTCCGAAGCATCCAGCCGATGCCGAGCCCGAGACTGAGAACCGTTGCCAAGGCGGCCCCGGCCAGCAGCAAGCGCCGGCGCGGAAAGCGCGCGGCGAATTCCGGCATCGTCAACTGGGCGCCCCGCCACGAGGCGGTGCTGCGCAGATTGCCGAAGACCGCCGACGAGCCCGCCACATAAGGCAGCAAGGCGTCGGCGACTTCACGGGCGGTCTGGAAACGATCGGCCGGGCGCTTGGCCATCATCCGCCGCACCACCAGGGCCAGGCCCCCCGGTATCTCTGGGCAAAGCTCTTCGACCGGCGTCGGTTCCTGGCTTTCGTGGGCCCGACATTTTTCTGCCAACGACGACCCCGGAAACGGCACTTTCCCCGTTATCAGATGATAGAGCGTGCATCCCAGGGCGTAGATATCGCTGCGCGGATCGGCATGGTGAGCATCGCGGAATTGCTCGGGGGGGGTGTAATCGGGCGTGCCCAGGCCGGCGCCCTCGCGGGTCAAATCCGGGTCGCCGATCTGGTCTTGCAAGAAGCGGGCCAGGCCCAAATCCAGGAGCTTGACCTGGTCGCGCGGCGTCAACAGCAAATTCGACGGCTTCAAATCGCGATGAATCAGGCCGCGCTCATGGGCATGTTGCAAGGCCTCGGCCGCTTGATGGATATAGTCCGCCGCCCGCGTCGGTGGTATCCGCCCCTGTTCGTGCAGGACCCGGGCCAGACTTTTCCCCTCGACGTGCTCCATGACCAGGAAATGCCGGCCCAAAGCGTTGTCACAATCATGCGCCTGGACGATGCCCGGATGGGATAATTTGGCGAGGGCCTTGGCCTCGCGCTGGAAGCGGGCCACGGCGGCGGGATCGTTGACACTGTTCGGTGGCAAGATTTTGACGGCTACGCGGCGATCCAGGGTGGTGTCCTGGGCCAGAAACACGCTGCCCATGCCCCCCTGGCCGAGTTTTTCCAGGAGGCGATATCGGCCCAGCTGGTCCAGGGGGAGGACCTGGGGCGAGCTGTCACCGGGACTCATGGGCCGGCCCCCAAAATGAAAGGCGATCCACCATCGCCCCGAAAGGGTGCACGATCTTGTGAAGCGCTGGAAATGCCACTGTACCGTGAAAATAAAGGCAAGGGAACGGGAATTCAACAAATGCAACAGTTTCCTTGTGACCTCGTGAAGTCCGCCCCATTTTTGCCGGATCGTGGCGAAAAGGATCTCCCCGTCCCAACCTTCTGGCCAGCCCATCGCCTGGTCAGGGTTAAAAACCTGGCAATCCTCGGAAATCTTCGGTACCTTGGTAACCGGCGACAATTGAGGAGCGCGACGTGTCGGCGATGGCGCGTCGGACTCTCAAGGAATTATTGCAAGAAATCAAAGGGGCCTTCCATGAAACGAACTTCCTGCTCGCGGCGGCAATTCCTGGGCACGGCTACCACGGCCGTGGCGGCCAGTTCGCTAATTGCCGCCAACGCCCATGCGGCGGGCAACGACCTGTTGAAAGTCGGCCTGATCGGCTGCGGCAACCGCGGCACCGGCGCCGCCGCCCAGGCCGTCAAGGCCGACAAGAACGTCAAGCTCTGGGCCATGGCCGACGCTTTCCAGGATCGCCTGCAAGGCAGCCTGGCCAACTTGACCATGGACAAGGATCTGGCCCGCAACATCGACGTCCCCGCCGAGCGCTGCTTCGTCGGCTTCGACGGTTATCGCCGGGTCATCGCCTGCTGCGACGTGGTGCTGTTGTGCACGCCGCCGCACTTTCGGCCGGCGCATCTGCGGGCCGCGGTCGAAGCCAACCGCCACGTCTTCGTCGAGAAGCCCGTGGCCGTCGATGCCCCGGGCGTGCGCTCGGTGCTGGCCACCTGCGCCCTGGCCCGCAAGCGCAACCTGTCCATCGTCTCCGGCCTGTGCCTGCGTTATTCCACCCAGTATCGCGCGATGATGCGCCGCCTGCACGACGGCGCCATCGGCGCCATCCGCGCCCTGCAAGCCAACGACCTGCGCGGCCGCATCTGGATGTTTCCCCGCCAGAAATCCTGGTCCGACATGGAATGGCAGATGCGCAACTGGTACTACTTCACCTGGCTGTCGGGTGATTTCAATGTCGAGCAGCACGTCCACAATCTAGACGTCTGCGCCTGGGCCATGGGCGACCGCTACCCCGACCGCTGTGTGGGCATGGGCGGACGCCAAGTCCGCACCGGGGCCGAGTACGGCAACATCTACGACCATTTCTCGGTCGTCTATGAATACGCCAGCGGCGCCAAGATTTTTAGCCACACCCGGCAGCAGGTTGGCTGCCGCAATGACATCACCGTTTACGCCCTGGGAGCGCAGGGCAACGCCGAAATTTCCGAGCGCAGGCAAGTGATCACCGGCCCCAAGGCCTGGCGCTCGCAGGGCAAGGACAACGACTTTTACCAGACCGAGCACGACCAGCTGTTCGCCAGCATCAGGAACAATCGGCCGATCAACAACGGCGCGTACATGTGCAAGAGCACCTTGATGGCGATCATGGCCCGCATGGCCGCCTACACCGGCCAGCAAATCACTTGGGAAATGGCCATGAATTCGAAAGAAGACCTGTCCCCGGGCAAATACGAATGGGGGCGCATGCCGATGCCGGCGGTGGCGCTGCCGGGCGTGACGCGGTTTGTGTAAGGGGGGATGCCCAGGTGGTGATACATGGTGGCCACCACGTCCTCCGGCCCAAGGGGCCGATCGCTCGTCATCTCGCCGTCGCGGGTTGACGAGCCGAGGACGGAAGACGATCAAGGGGCGATTTCATAATCTTGACAGAAGTGAAGTGTCACCCTCCTGTGCAATGTTTTCCCGCCGTTGCAAGGTTTTCCCGCCGTTTTCTTGTTCGAGAAAGAGAAATCGACATGGCCGTACCCAAGAGACGCGTCTCGCATGCCCGCCAAGGCAAGCGCCGCAGCCACCACCACCTGAAACCGCGCCAGAACACCTACTGCAACCGCTGCGGCAACGCCATCCTGCCGCACGCGGTGTGCTGGAGCTGCGGCTGGCACAATATCCAGGGCCGGGAAGTGGTGGCGGCGGAAGAAAAAAAGGAGAAGTAAGTCATGCGGATAGCGCTGGATGCGATGGGCGGCGATCACGCGCCTGGGCCGATCGTAGCCGGCGCCGTGCGAGCCGTTCGCAACGA
Organism: uncultured Alcaligenaceae bacterium; assembly: GCA_964518515.1. Taxonomy (GTDB): domain Bacteria; phylum Planctomycetota; class Planctomycetia; order Gemmatales; family Gemmataceae; genus CAZFGM01. The sequence goes on from CAZFGM010000179.1 coordinate 7,087, forward strand.
TCCAGACCTGCATGTCATTCTGGCCGGCGACCGGGCCCTGGTGGAGCCGCTCCTTGCCGCCGCTGACGGGGCCGGACCTGACACCAGCGAGCGCCTGGAAATCTTCCATTGCACCCAGGTCATCACCATGGAAGAAACCCCGGTGGTGGCCCTGCGCAAGAAACCCGACAACTCCATTAGCCGCTGCTGGCAACTCCTGGCCGAACGCAAGGTGGAGGCCATCGTCAGCGCCGGCAACACCGGGGCCATGGTCGCGGCCGGCTTGCGCCTGCGCTTGTTCCTCAAGAACGTCCGCCGCCCCGGCATCGCCGCCGTCATGCCTACGCTCAAGGGGCCCTGCGTCCTGCTCGACGTCGGTGCCAATGTCAGCCCCAAGCCCGAGCACCTCTTCCAGTACGGCGTCATGGGCGGCATCTTCGCCAAGCATATCCTCCAGAAGAATCAACCCACCATCGGCCTGATGAACATCGGCTCCGAGGAAGCCAAGGGGCACGACCTGGCCAAGGAGACGCACACCCTTTTCAAAAACAGCCACCTGAGGGACCGCTTCATCGGCAACGTCGAGGGGGGCGACATCAACAAGGGGGTCTGCGACGTCATCGTCACCGACGGCTACGTCGGCAACATCGTCCTCAAGGTTTGCGAGGGGGTCTTCGATTTTGTCATGAAGATGGCCGGCAAGGAATTGTTGGCCTCCCTGAACGCCGAAAAGCATCTGGCCCAGCAAGCCTTGCAAAATCTGGTCAAGCGCTACGACTACGCCGAGCACGGCGGCGCCCCCCTCCTGGGCATCGACGGCATCTGCATCATCTGCCACGGCAGCTCCGGCGAACGGGCCATCGAAAGCGCCCTGGGCGTCGCCGCCAAGTACGCCAAGGCCAAGCTCAACGCACTTATCGTCAAGGAGCTGGAATCCCGGCCCAGGGCGGACGGGGAGGAATGATTGTTCCCTGCCCTTGGGGAAACGCATGAGGCCCTTCAAACCCGAACATTATTATCGCGCGGCCTTGGAACGCATGCGCCAGGCCCAGTTTTTGTACCGTCAAGGGGACAGTTATGCCCTGGCGATGTATGTGGCCGGAGTTGCTGCCGAAGCCATGCTACGGGCATTCAAGGGGCTCGGAGACAAATCTTTTGACGAAAAACATGACCTCCAAAAATTGCTCAAGGGGAGCCGGCTATTGAATATTACCGCCGAAGAGCTTTCGAAAACCGATTTGTCCAGCGGGGACATTCACAGATACCAACGGGAGATTCAGGAAGCGATCAACGGCATAGACCTTTTATGGTCCAATGATTATCGATACGCCTCGGAGGATCGGTTGCGATCCTATTTGCGGAAAATGGATGTATTCTGGAAAAGCCTGAAAGGTGATATCTTAAAAGGGTTGGCCTATCGGCTTCTCAATTTCACCCAAAATTTGATCAACCGGGGAAACGAAGTATGGACTCTTTTCCAAAAAAACTGAAAAGAATATTAAAAGAAGCCTATCCCCCCCCCGATAAGGTTCAATTGAGGGAGGACAAGGGCATTATTGGCAAAATTGTTTCGGATCGTTTCAAGGGTCTGGAGCCGATGGACAGGGTGAATATGATTTGGGACTTTTTGGAAGAACGATTAACCAAAGATGAAATTCGCCAGATCGTCATCATGTTGGCCATGACCCCGAAAGAAGAACTCCTACATTCCTTGACTTAGCGGAGCCCGCCGTGCCCAAGCTTGCTCTTCTCTTCCCTGGCCAGGGTTCGCAGACCGTCGGCATGGGGCAGAAGCTGTATCACACCTTGCCCGCCGCGAAAAAGCTGTTCGACGAGGCGGCCGACATCCTGGGTTATCGCCTCATCGATGTCTGCGCCCAGGGACCGGCCGACAGGCTCAACAGCACGGTGGTGAGCCAGCCCGCGATATACGTCGCTAGCCTGGCCGCCCTGGAAAGCCTGCGCGGCAAGGAACCCGGCGTGGAAGCCGAGTGCGTCGCCGCCGCCGGCCTGAGTTTGGGGGAGTACACCGCCTTGGTCTTTGCCGGGGCCATGAGCTTTGCCGACGGTCTCAGGCTGGTGCACCAGCGCGGGGCAGCCATGCAAGCTGCCGCCGACGCCACCCCCAGCGCCATGGTCAGCGTGCTCGGATTGACCACCGAGAAGGTCGAGGAACTTTGCGCCAAGGCGCGTTCGGCCGGGCTGGTCCAGATCGCCAATCTCTTGTGCCCCAGCAACATCGTCGTGTCCGGAACCAGGGCGGCTTGCGATCTAGTGGAACGCCTGGCCCCGGAGATGGGCGCCATGAAGACCATCCGCCTGGCCGTCGCCGGCGCCTTCCACACCGACATTATGAAACCCGCCGACCAGGCCCTGGCCGCCGCCCTGGAAAATGTCCAGCTCCAGCCGCCGCGCATCCCGGTATGGTCCAACGTCGACGCCCAGCCGCACGCCGTCCCGGGCGAAATCCGCGGTTTGTTGGTGCGCCAGGTCTTGCAGCCGGTCCGCTGGGAAAAGACCCTGCGCAACCTGCTTGCCCAGGGTATCGCCCGGTTTTACGAAATTGGCCCAGGCCGGGTTCTGGCTGGCCTCCTCAAACGGATTGACCGGAAGATGGAATGCAGGAATGTGAATGGTTAGGCCGGGCGTTGTCGCCTACCTTCGCGGTCAAAGTCACCTATCGGAGGAGCCGTATTTTATATTGGACCGAGAATTATTTTTGGCGAAAGTCAAAAAAAAGCCGGGAGTTCGGAAGCCTATGCGAGCTTCCGCGCCTCCCGGCATCTCGACCGAGTACGATCAACTCATACTTTTCGGTTGCGTCCCTATGATTTATGTGGTTATAATGAGGAAAATTTGGCCAAGGAATGGCGCGTGTCTGGAATGCTTTGAGTGGTTGGGAGGTAAATCATGCTGACAATTTTGGGTAATCCGCGGCGGGTCTGCAACGGCTTGACGCGCCGCGAAGCGTTGCAGGTGGCGGGAGCGGGGCTTTGGGGGGTCAACCTACCCAAGGTCCTGGCGGCCGAGCCGCTTCAATCCCAGCAGGGGAAGCGGCCCAAATCGGTGATCTTTCTTTTCCTCTTCGGGGGTCCCAGCCAGCTGGAGACGTTCGACTTGAAACCGGACGCGCCGAGCAACATGCGCGGCCCCTACAAGCCGATCGCCTCGCGCACCCCTGGCCTTCTTATCAGCGAGCGCTTGCCGCGGATGGCCGCGCTTGCGGGCAAGTTCGCGGTGGTGCGGACGGTGACCCACCAGCTAAACAACCACAACGGTTGCCATCACATTCAAACCGGCCATCCCATGCCGCCGGCGCCGCGCGGCGCCGCCATGGTCGATGCCACGGACCGGGACTGGCCGGCCATGGGCTCGGTGGTGGAATACCTGGACCGGCAAAGCGGGCCAATTCGCGATGTTCCCAGTTACTTTTACGTTCCCAATCGCCTGGGCCACATTCAGGGTTACGACCGATCGGGGCAGTATGCCGGTTGGCTGGGTCGGTCCTACAATGCGCTGGCCACGACCATTCGCAAACGCGGCCCCGGCGATAATCCATATTTCCGGAACTGCACCGACGACGAGCTTGACTTTCGCATTGCCGGGCTGGACGCCGATCCCGCCCTGACCCTGGACCGGCTCAATGGCCGGCAAAACCTTCTGGAACAATTCGACGCCCAACGCCGCCTCCTGGATGTCTCCCCGGTCCTGGCAACCCACGACCGGATGCGGCAGCGGGCGCTCGGCCTGGTAACTTCGGGAAAAGTCCGCCAGGCCTTGGACATTCGCCAGGAACCCGACAGCATGCGCGATCGCTATGGCCGGCACTTGTTTGGCCAATCGGCCCTTATGGGTCGGCGGTTGATCGAGGCGGGGGCCCGCTTTGTCACCGTTCTCTGGGATGCCCCGGATGGCTACAGCTGGGACAGCCACATCCACAGCGATGACGTGGACAGGCACCTGTTGCCGGGCCTGGACCAGACCTACTCGGCGTTGCTCCTGGACTTGGAGGAACGTGGACTGCTGGAGGATACCCTGGTGGTGTGCCTGGGCGAGATGGGCCGCTCGCCGGTGCCGGCGGGTGGCCGCTGGGGCCGCAACCACTGGAGCTATTGTTTCCCCGCCGTCTTTGCCGGGGCCGGGATTCGCGGCGGCACGCTCTATGGCCGGTCCGACAAGAATGCCGGCTATCCCGCGGACAATCCGGTCACCCCGGAGGACCTGGCGGCGACCATCTTTCACGGCCTTGGCATCGATCCCCATACGCGCATGCGCGACCCGCAAGGCCGGCCGGTGCCGCTGGTGGAAAATGGGAAGGTGATCGAAAGTCTGTTCTCGTAAGTGTAGTCCTCCCTCGTCATTGTTTTCCCGGCGGTTGAAACAGCTCGATAAGTATGCCGTTGGGATCGCGGAGATAGACGCTGCAGCCGCCGCGGTTGGTGCCGGCGACGATGGGGATGGGCGCGCTCACGAAGGCGACTCCCCGGGCAGCAAGCTCAGCATAGAGC
>CAZFGM010000180.1:0-7798 GCA_964518515.1 uncultured Alcaligenaceae bacterium
GTCGGCCCGTCGGCGAAACAGGCGACGGCGGCCAGCGTCATGACCGTGTCACTGATGTCGTTCAGGTCGGCGTCGATGCCGCGCAGGGGGCCGCCAAAGACCGTCAGGCCGGCGGGCTTTCGCTCCACCCGGCAACCCATTTCCTCCAGAAGATCGGCAAAGCGGACGTCGCCTTGCAGGCTGTGCTCGGTTAAACCCGGGATGTGGACCGCGCCGCCGCTGATGGCCGCCGCCGCCAGGAAATAGCTGGCCGCCGTGGCGTCCGGCTCGATGGCATATTCACGCAGCCAGGTGTGCCGCCGCGGATCATAGCCTTCGTGAAAGGCTGCCGCCTGGGCCTGGTCCAAATAGGCTTCGTCCTTGCTCCGGCTGTCATAGCTGGAGAATAGAATACGGTAAGGTTCCTCATCTTCTTTGACCGTAGGATCTTCTTTTCCCGTTAGGATTGGCAGAAGGGAGGGGTGCGGATTTTCATGGAATGCAAAACCCCATTCCCGGAGCATGGCCAGGGTCATCGCGACATAAGGCCGAGAAACCAGCGGACCTTCGACTTCCAGGAGGACTGGGTCGCGGGCATACGGGGCCGCCATTAATAGCCCGCTGAGGAATTGACTGCTGACGTCGCCTTTGATTTTGACGGTCCCGCCGGCCAGGCCGCTGGCCTCGACAATGACCGGCGGGCAACCATTGTTGTGTTCGCTGTAGGCGCGGACGCCGAGCTGGCGCAGGCCGGCCAAGAGGTCCTCGATGGGCCGCTCGCGCATGCGCGGCACGCCGTCCAGGCGGTAGCGGCCGTGGCCCAGGCTGACCATGGCCGTCAAGAAGCGCATTGTCGTTCCGGAATTGCCCACGAACAGGTCGGCTTGTGAAGCGGGAATAGTCGGCTCATGGTCCGCCGAGCTGACGCAGATCACGCCATCGGGCCAATCGGTCAGGACGCGAAAGCCCAGAGCCCGCAGGCAGTCGATCATGACCTCGGTGTCTTCGCTTTGCAAGGCTCCGCGCAGGGCAAAGGCAAACCCCTTGGCCGACAGGGCCGCCAGCACCAGAGCGCGATTGCTGATGCTCTTGGACCCCGGAACCTGGATCGTGGCCCGCGGGGGCTGCTGCAATGGCAGGATTTCCAAGGTTTCCGGATAGGTCATGGGAAATTCCACAGATGAAGATAAAGAGGATGAGGTTGCCTCGATCCTCTATCCTCCATTCTCCATCTTCTTATTTTACGCCTCCGGCTTCGCACATACCACGCAGTGGCCTCCGAGGCGCATGTAGGCTTGGCGGAAAAGACGAAGGGTCTTGCGGGTAATGCGAGGCGGGAGAGGGTCATGGAATGTCACGGACGTGGCTGTCACCCGCGTAGGGATCACGGTGTGTATTTTCGCATCGTGGATCGAAATGGTTGCCCGCTGCCGGGGAGGCAGCTCAAACATCGCCCGGTCGATGTAAGCGATGGGCAGTTTATCTTCCGCGAGAATCTGCCGGAGCTCCTCGACCGTGGTTTCCCGGATCTCAGCCTCAAGCTGAAACTGCTTGGTGAGCCGTTCGAGTTCGCCGATCGCCGTGCCGCCTTTTTCCAGGCACGCCTGGGTCTCAAGCTCATACTCTTCGACGTGTGTTCCGAACGCCGCCAGGACCATCCGCAGACAGGCCAGCGCGCAGGTCTTAGGTTTCTGTTGCCGATAGAGTGGAAGCTCGATATTCATCCCATTCACGTTGCAGGGCGGGGTCCGCTTCGATTTGCCGCACCCGCTCTGTCACCACCTCGGGCGGAGTGAGAAACGTAAAATCCTTGCCGTCGTAAAGAAGGTCTCCGACATAACCTTCGTGCCCGGTGGGGTAGCGCAAGGTCACGGTGATGATCCAGAGGCGCGATCTCTTAAGTTGTGTTTCGCGGAGGCCTGTCGCTACCAAAAGGCCTCCATGATGTCTGATTAGATGGATCGTTGCCGCCCGCAGAATTCGCTCCTCCTCGTCGAGGACTTCCTCTTCCTCCAGGATTTCTAACTTCCGCCGTCGTTTCCTCACACGACCGGCTTTCGACCGCACTACCTGGCTCATCTTCTTCACCATGGCAGCCTCCCTTTCTTCTTGGGGGAGGTTTCAGTTTCCCGGTTCGACGGCTCGCTCGACCACCATGCCGAGCATAAAGCAAAATGGCAAGCTGTCAAGGGGCAGGACTTTGTGCAATTCCCGCTCTTCACTTCCAACCACTGGCAATTGACTATGTTAGTCTAATAGGTTACCCGGACGAGAAACAACCCCTGGGCTGGGGCGGTGGGGCCGGCTTGGCGGCGATCTTCGGCTTTGAGGATCTCGGCCACCTTGCTTTCCGGCCAGTATCCCCGGCCGATGTTCATCAGCGTGCCGGCGATGGCCCGGACCATATTGTACAAAAAGCCGTCCGCTTCCACATCGAGCCAGATATAGTCGCCGAAGCGATTGAGCGCCAGGTGCGTGATGGTCCGCACGCTGGACATGCGGTTGGGCCAGTCGGTCTCGAAACTGTGGAAATCGTGGCGGCCCTTAAGCGGCTCCGCGGCCCGGCGCATGGCCTCCACGTCCAGCCGGTGCCGGCTCTGGCAGCAATAGCGCCGCAGGAAAGGACTGGGCACTTCGCCATCGTGGATCACATAGCGGTAGAGCTTGCGTTTGGCGTCGCGATTGGCGTCAAAGGCCTGCGGCATGTCCGCGGCCGTCAGAACAGAAACATCCGGGGGCAGATGGGCGTTGACCGCCCGGACCACTACCTCGAGTGCCAAGTGGGTGGTGCTGTAGAAGTTGACCACCTGTCCCAGGGCATGCACCCCCGCATCGGTCCGCCCGCTGGCGTTAACGCGGACCCGCTGTTTCCCCGTCACCTGAACGATGGCGTGTTCCAAGGCTTCCTGCACGGTGCGAAAGCCGGGCTGCGTCTGCCAGCCGAAAAAGTCGGTGCCGTCGTAGCTCAGGAGCAGCTTGAGGTTCCGCATGGATGGGCCTTGTCACCGCTTTCGGATTTTGGAGTGCGGGGACTTGTCTCCGCCGCACTCCAAAGTTGGCTCGTGGAAAATAAGAGCCGTCCCTGCGGAAATCGGAAGGATTGAGGAAGGGAAGTTTGAAGTTTTCAGGAGATGTCGGCACGGGGACAGGTTGGACTCGCGGCAACCAATCCCCGTGCCCGGGAGGGGTGTGTTAGGCAGGTAAAGGCTCTTTAGTGTGGGAATTGGGACTCGCTACCAATTTCCACGAGGAAAGGAAATAAGCAAGCGTTGTGCCAAAGGCGTGCATTTCAGAAGTTTGTAGATTAATTATAAGAACTTGATAATTCAGGAATTGCGCCGAGAATATGTCAAAGGACGGGGCGGAGGAATTGGCGTTCCCCGAAGAATCGGTTTTTTGCGCCCTTTCGCTACAATCGGCTGAGGGATTTTGCTTGGATTGCGCGATTTTACTAAGGCTATGACTGAACACTTCGCCGACCGACTGACCGCAGCCACGAAGGCGCGGGGTAATAGCCTGTGCGTGGGATTGGACCCGCGCTGGGACCTGTTGCCGGCGGCGATTCGCCGGCGTTATGCCGAGGGCACGTTGGCAGCGGTGGCGCGGGCGTTCGAGGAATTTTGCCTGCGAATCCTCGACGTGGTCGCTCCCCTGGTGGCGGTGGTCAAGCCGCAAAGCGCTTTTTTCGAGGCCTGCGGGCCGGCGGGGCTGGCCGCCCTGCAACGGATTCTGCGCCGTGCCCGCCAGCAAGGTCTAATCACCATTCTCGACAGCAAGCGCAATGACATCGCTTCGACCGCCCAGGCCTATGCCGATGCCGCCTTTGGCGGGACCGTGGTGGATGGCAGCCCGCACCCGGTGTGGGCCGCCGACGCCCTCACGGTCAATCCCTACCTGGGGCGCGACGCCATCGAACCGTTTTTGGCCAGCGCGCGCCGGTGTCAAGGAGGGATCTTTGTCCTGGTGCGAACAAGCAACCCCGTGGGGAATCAATTTCAGGATTTAGACTGCAATGGTCGGCCGCTGTACCAGCACGTGGCCGACGCGGTAAGGGCATGGGGGCGGGAGAACCTGGGCGGCTGCGGGCTGGGCGATGTTGGGGCGGTGGTCGGGGCCACGCATCCAGCGGAATTGGCCCTGCTCCGGCAACTTCTGCCCGAGGCGATTTTTCTGATTCCCGGCTATGGGAAACAAGGGGGCAGCGCCGCCGATTGCGCTCCGGGCTTTCGGCCAGACGGCCTAGGCGCCGTGATCAATAGTTCGCGTGGCATCATCGCCTGTTTCAAGCCGGAGGAAACGAACTGGGAGGCGGCCGTGGAAAAGGCCACGAAGGAAACCATCGCGGCATTACGGCAAATGACGCCGATGGCGAAACTGTACCGCGCGGAACATTAGTAGGACGGACCTCCCAAGCCCTGCCGTTGGGGACGGGCAAACACAGGAAAGCGAGTTGCCGTCCCCAAAGGACGGGCTTGAGAGATCGCCTGTCATACCCGATGCAATTGCACATTGCCTCCAGTCAGCACATCTCCAAATGCTGCCGAGGAGTAATCCAGGCCAGGTCCCTTGACGGTAATCGAAAAGGTGTCGTGGCCAAGGCCCGGCTCGCCGTTATCGCAACTGTTGACGGTGAAAGTGTAGCCGCTTTGGCCGTCCACCGTGGCGGCGCCGGAGAAGGAAACGCACGTGGCCGATGTTGCCGTGAAGGAGGTGATGGCTGTGCTCTTCAGGTGCATGCCGGTGGTGTGGTCGATAAAGTTCAATTCGCCCGTGGGTTTGCCATTTTTGAGCTTGCCGGCATTGAAGCCGAAAATGGCGATGGCGCCATTATCGCCAATGCGGCCGCCGCCGGTCAGGAAAGGTTGGCCTTGTTCGATGGTCGGCAGGGTGAAATTGACGTCACTGTGCGCGGAAGAAACAATGATGTCCCCCGTTCCCAGGGCGCCATTGAGGTGCACGTGGATCATGTTCACCGTGAGGGCCGAGGTGTGAACGCCGTCGCCGCTGAAGATTTGCTCGTTCAGGGTGACCCAGCCAACTCCCGGCAAGGAAATGGTGGTGTTGGCCTGAGGCAGCACGTTTATGGCGGTGCCGTTGACGACTAAACCGATAAAGGTCGATCCGTCAGGACTGCTTGAGGCGGCGCTGCCGTTACTGGTGCTGCTGGACATGGCCACCACGATCTGGCCGGTGATCAGGCCGCCCAGGATATTGACGTTTTCCACCGAAGCAATGCTCTCGGCACTGGCCGAATTGCCGCCGACCGCGCCGGCCGTCCAAACGAACAAGGTTGTCGCGGTGAGCGTGTCAGGCACACTGACCCTCAAGAGAAAGTCACTGGCCATTCCGCCATTGGAAGGCAGAACCACATCGGGCGTCTTTGGCACTTCTACGTGAGCGCCGGCAAGGGTGATCAAGTCAACGAAGACGCCGTAGGCCTCGCCGCTCACACTGTTGGCCGATGTACTGGACTGTTGACTGGCCGCGGGTTTACTGGCACTTTGCTGCTCGGTGAGGCTCACGAGGCCGGAGTCCAAAAAAACGAGACCGGAATCCAGGTTGCCCAGGAAATCCAGCAAACTTCCCGGGGGTAGGCGATCTTCCAATACTTCCAGAGTGGGACGATACGAGCTGAGGCGATCCCTTCTCACATCCTTGCGAGGAGTCCTGCCGCTCCGCGGCGCCGCTAACCATCTGGTGATGCGAAGGCTCATACTCCTTCTCCTTGTAGGAAAGGTTTCCCCCCTTGATGTACTTCCCTTTACGTAAGGGAAATGTTTACACTCACGGCTGAAAAATGCATCCAACCATGGGGTCAATGTGACATTGAATGAGCCGGACCACCCAACATGGGGTTGATTTGTGCCGCGAACACCCGACATGGGGTCGTTAGGAATTGTCCCGCCGTTCAGGAGCGGAACAGAGGGCGAAGTAAGGCGACAATCACGAAGATGAACCTGCCATGCGGGAGCAGGAAATGGTGTTATAAGTAATCTACCACATTAAAAGGGTGCGGTCAAATAATTCAATAATCCCCCTGCCAATTTGGTGGAGGCTTCCGGAACCACTTGAGCGGACTACATTTTTTTGCGACTTTCCCCGCCTTTGTTAGATTAGACCCGCTACGTTCGCCCTGGGCGTCCTGGGACATCGCCTCATCATCCGCCCTGAAGCCGAAGTCGAAGGCAAGACCGTCGAGGCCGTCGTCCGCGATCTCTTGCAACCCGTTCCGGTCATTCAAGGCCCGTGAAAACGAAAAACCTTTCCCTATCGAGGCGAACCGTGGTGCGGTGTGGGAATGCCGAGCGCGTTACAGACGCAATCTTCCAGACCTTCGATTCCCTTGCCGAACCTCGCAGGCGAACACCCCGAGCGATAGGATATTCTTTCCTTCGCCCGGGGTGATGCCACGCCTATGAGCGATTCGTCGCCGATCCGAAGTGCCTCGTGGAAATGGCAGGTCTGCGGCCTGTTGCTGCTGGCCACCATGGTCAACTACATGGATCGGCTGACCTTGAACCAGACGGCCAAGCGCATCAAGGACGAATTCACGCTCTCCAATGAAGGCTACGGCCTGCTCGAAACGGTTTTTTCCGTGGCCTTCGCCATGGGGGCCATCGCCGCCGGCTGGATGGTCGATCGCTGGAACGTGTGGTGGATCTATCCGACGGCGGTGTTCGCCTGGTCGCTGGCGGGTTTCGCCACGGGTTTTGTGCGCACGCTGGAAATGCTGTTTTTGTGCCGGTTCCTGCTGGGGCTGATGGAATCGGGCCACTGGCCGTGCGCCTTGCGGACCACGCAGCGGATCTTGCCGCCGGAGCAGCGAACGTTGGGCAACAGCATTTTGCAGAGCGGCGCCGCCCTGGGCGCCATCACCACGCCAATCATGGTCATGGCCCTTCTGGAATGGAACGATTCCTGGCGCACCCCCTTCCTGGTGGTCGGCAGCATGGGAGTCGTCTGGGTGGTGCTGTGGTTGGCGATCGTGCGGCGGCGGGACATGAAACTCCCGACTGTGGCCCAGATCGCGCAGCAGCCGGTCGAAACGGGCGGGCACATGTCGGTGGCGGCGGTTTTTTGCGATCGCCGCTTCTGGGTGCTGGCCACGGTGGTGGCCAGCATCGGCTGTTGCTGGCACTTCTTTCGCGCCTGGCTGCCCTTGTTCCTGCAAGAGATTCACGGCTACGACGAACGGGAAATGAACTGGTTCACGGTGGCGTATTATCTGGCCACCGACGCGGGTTCGTTGACGGCCGGTTTTGTCACGCTGTGGCTGGCGGGGCGAGGGTGGTCGGTGCATCGCAGCCGCCTGCTGGTCTTCTTCGCCTGCGCCCTGTTTCCGCCCTTGGGCATCGCGGCCGCCTTCCTGCCGGCGGGTCCCTGGCTGCTGGCGGTTTTTTTGCTCATCGGCTTTGGCGCTCTGGGGCTGTTTCCCCCCTATTACTCGTTCAGCCAGGAATTGACGGTTCGCCATCAAGGCAAACTTACCGGCGCGCTGAGTTTCATCAGCTGGACGTCGGTAGCCCTGGTGCAGTGGCTGGTGGGCAAGTCCGTCGATGAAACCGGCTCCTATGCCCTGGGCCTGTCGCTGGCCGGCTTGACGCCGCTGATAGGGTTTTTCGCCCTGTTCCTTTTCTGGGAGAGAAAGGTGACGCTAAGCGAAGAATCTTTCAAAGTCTTGTGTGAACTGGAAGCCAAGACCGGTCAAACGCGCGAGGGCATTCTGAACCTGGTTCTGGTAGATTATCAGGAAAAAAATCGGCAAACTTCACGAGAGGCGTTGCTCCAGGAAGCCATCGAACCGGTAAAACCACCAAGT
>CAZFGM010000180.1:7898-11533 GCA_964518515.1 uncultured Alcaligenaceae bacterium
AGTCTAATTCTTGTGGGCCTTGTGACAGGTCGCACAGGCGCCGAGTAATTTCTTGAAGGCGCCCTTGGCGGCGTCGAGGTCCTTGGCCTTGGCCGCTTCGATTACCTTGGCGCTGCAAGCCCGCAGCGTTTTGGTGGCGCCGAGCCAGTCCTTGTCCGGGCAGCGGCCGTCCTCCATCAACACGTAGCTCATCTCGTTGAGGACGGTGGCGTGGCAGACCGCCTTGTCCCAGGCCTTGTCACTGTCGGGGCCTTCCTTGAGCAAGCCGGCCAGGGCGGCGCAGTTGGGCTGTTGGATGCCCCGCATCAGATACTTGGTTTCGGCCGGGCGGGTTTTGCCCTTGGTCTTCTGCGCCTCGGCCGGCTGGTAGGCCCACCAGCCGACCAGGCCGAGAGTCAGCAAGACCCCGGCAACCTTGGTGGATAATCTCGTCATGTGTCAATCCTCCAAAAACAAGTGAAACACCCCCCACGCGCGCCCGGGGCGCCCCGTGCACCGCGGGACCTTGGAAAACGCACTTTTGCGATGCGATATTGAGAATTCCTGGTGGAATTTTTCGGGGGGCAGAGTGAAGGTAGAAGGAAAAAGGAGGCGCGTCAATGAAAAAATAACTTTTCGCGGAACCAGCTGGGCTATAATCCTCCGCGGGAAATCGTCGCCCTGGAATTAGCCCACCCCCTTATTCACCCCTCCCCTTCCGTGGCCAGCGCCAGCGCCAGCCGGCAGCAGTCGAGGAAATCGGCTATCTCCACGTATTCCTCGATGGTGTGGGGCCGGTTCTGGCCGGGGCCGAAGGTGATGGTGGGGATGCCGTGGCGGACGAGCCAGTTGGCGTCGAGGCCGCCGTTGGTGATGGGCAGCGAAGCCTGCCAGCCGGCACGCTGGGCGGCGGCCTGGGCCAGGCGCACCACCGGGCTGTCCGCTTTCAGCCGGAACGGGAAGTAATCGCGGCGCCGGCGGAAACGCACCTTGGCCGCCCGGCCATACACTTGCCGGGCCGCCCGGCGAAGGCGTCGCGGTAGGCGGTGGTAATTTGGCGGACCAAGCGGGCATCGTGGCTGCGCGCCTCGCCCTTGACCAGGGCGTAGTCCGTGACGACATTGGTCGCCTGGCCGGCGCTGCGCCCGAGTTGGTCGCCGATGCTGCCAACGTTGCTCGTCCCCTCTTGGCCGTTTTTCCGGATCTTGCCGAACCAGCCTTTCTCGAAAACCTCCACCAGGGCCAGCGAAGCCACGACCGTGGCGGAAATGCCTTGCTGGGGATGGGCGCCGGCATGTGAAGCCCGGCCGATCACTTCCGCCTCCCAGCGCTCGGCCCCCAAGGCGCCGAGCGTGATCTCATGCGGGGAGCGGCCGTCCACATTGAAACCCAGCACGGGGTGTTCCAGGTCGGCTGGATTGACGAAGCGCGCCCCCCACAGGCCGCTTTCCTCGCGCACGGTGAACAGGACCGTGAGCGGCGGACCCGGAAGCGTGACGATCAGGTTGCCGGTTTGGGTGGGCAGCGGTATGAGTTCGTTCGCCTTATCAAAGCGGATGTTCTTGCGGGGGACGCCGGCTTCGGTGACGCGGAGCGTGCCTACGACACGTCCTTTCGGAATAATCCCTTCTTCGGCCATCCCACATACAGCAAAAAGCCGGGAACCGGCTTGTGATGCCCTTGCGGTCCGGGTAAAATATGCCGTTAAAGCTATCCCGGATGGTGACGTGGTCCTGACACCGAGGAATGCGCCCGCTCCCTCTTCGGGATGTCCCATGAAGTTTTACCTCATCGTCGCCAAAGGCAAGCACAAGGGAATGCCGATCGAGATCAAGGTGGATCTATTCATGATCGGCTCGCGGAAAATGTGCCAGCTGCGCTCCAAGCTGCCGGGGATCGATCGGGAACATTGCGCCCTGGTGATGCGCGGCCGCAAAGTATTTATTCGCGCCATGAGCCGCGACAACCCCACGCTGGTCAATGGCTCCTCGATCCCCGCCGGCGACGAATGGCCGGTCCACGCCGGCGACCTGTTGGAAGTGGGGCCGCTGGAATTCATGGTCCAGCTGCGGGAAAAGGTCCTGTCGCAAAAAGACCTCGAAGAATGGGCCGCCGGCTGCCTCGACGCCGACCGGGCCCGCAACATCCTGGACGATACCTCTGTCGACGAATTCCACAAGCCCACCAACGCCTCGCAGGCCGCCGGCGCCATCATCGATCGGCTGCAAGCCCAGCGCGGCCTGGTCATGGGCCGGCTCCGCATCGGCCGCGATCCCAGCGGCATCACCACCGTCCGCTTCAACGACTCCCACCTGGTGGACGAAGCGGAAATCGCCTTGATCAAGAAGGAACTCTGCGAATACCTGGGAAAGCCGAACCTGCGCATCCTGCTCGATTTCAAGAATGTCCGCCGCATGGCCACCGCCGCCGTCAACATGCTCGGCGATTTCTACCTGTGGCTGAAGCCGTGGGGCAGCACCCTGGCCTTCTGCCGCGTCCGCTCCGACTTGCAAGGCATCCTCACCACCATGGGCCTGAGTATTCCCCGCTTTTACGACAAGAAAATGGCCCTGGCCGCAAAGTGGTAAAAGAATTGCCAATTACCAATTGCCAAATGCCAAATGCCAATTGAATCTGGAAGGCCAATTGACATTTGGCATTTGGCAATTGGTAATTGGCAATTTTTCTTTCTTTCCCATTCCTGCTCTCGTATCTTCGGGTCAGCCCCTTACACACAGGAGTACCCGCCATGGCTCATTCGCGTCTCTTCTTGATTCCCGCCCTTGTGTTGATTTTTCATGGGTTTTCCGGTCCTCTTCTGGCCCAGAAACCCAAGGCCGAGCCGACACCCGGTGACGAGATGATTTACAAGTACCTCTGCGCCGAGACCGACAAGCTCTCGAAGAAGTTCCTCGACGGCGCCAAGACCGTCGGCGAGTGGCAGAAGAAACGCCCGCGCCTTTATCAGGAATACATGGACATGCTCGGCCTGTGGCCCATCCCCGAAAAGACGCCGCTCAAAGCGACCATCACCGGAAAGCTGGAGCACGAAGGCGTGATCATCGACAAGCTGCATTTCCAGTCGAAGCCGGGCCTGTACGTTACCGCCAACCTGTACCGGCCGAAAGCCCACGGACGGCCGTCCGTGGGCTTGAAGAAATTGCCCACCATCCTCTACGTCTGCGGCCACTCAAACAAGGGCCGCGACGGCAACAAGTCCGCCTACCAGGAACACGGGTTGTGGTTCGCCGCCAACGGCTACAACTGCCTGATCCTCGATTCGCACCAGCTCGGCGAAATCCCCGGCGTGCATCACGGCACCTACGGCGTGCCTTGGAACCATTTGGCGAAATACGGCATCAAGGACAAGAACAAAGTCGAAAACCGCTGGTGGTGGCACTCCGCCGGTTACACGCCGGCCGGCGTCGAGGCCTGGAACGGCGTCCGCGCCATCGATTACCTCATCAGCCGGCCCGACGTCGATCCGGACAAGATCGGCGTGACCGGCATCTCCGGCGGCGGCGCCGCCACCTTCTGGATTGCCTGCGCCGACGACCGCGTCCGAGTCGCCGTCCCCGTCAGCGGCATGAGCGACCTGGAAAGCTACGTCAAGAACAAGGTCATCAACGGCCACTGCGACTGCATGTTCCTGTACA
>CAZFGM010000181.1:0-11463 GCA_964518515.1 uncultured Alcaligenaceae bacterium
TCGCTTGACACCCCCGCCGACGTGAAGAACGTCGGCTATTCCCCCGATGGCAGCCGTCTGGTGATTGCCGGGGCGGATAATCGCGTGCGCATTTACGGCTCCGACGGCAAGATACAGGAATATTTCACGCACGATGGCCCGGTGCTGGCCGCCACGTTTGTCGATGGCAAACGCGTGATTTCCGCCAGCGCCGACAAGACCGCCCGGTTATGGACCTCGGCCTTGCTCTGGCAGAAAAGTCATGCCGGTCCCGTGCGCAAGGTCCTGTTCAGCCCGAAGGGCGACCAGGTTTTCAGCGCCGGCGACGACAAGACTTTCAAAATCTGGAATAGCGCCGACGGCAAGGAACTGAAATCCACCGCCGCCCATGAGGAACCGGTCGTGGGGCTGGCCCTCACCTCGGACGGCCAGCGCGTGATTTCCGCCGGCGCTGACAAGACGCTCAAGATTTGGGCCCTGGCGGCCAAGGATGCCAAACCGGCCGCCGTGTTCCCTCTGCCCGGTCCGGCCCTGGGCTTGGCTCTCAGCCCCAACAATCAGCGCGTGGCCGTGGCCGTGGACGAAAAGCCCGGCAATCCGATTCGCGTGTTCGACCTCGGTCTGGGCCGGGAAGTGTTCCTGATTCCCGATCACGCCGGCTCCGTTCGGTCGCTGGTCTTTCAGGGCGATAACCGCACCCTCCTCTCAACCTCCGCCGACAAGACCGCGCGCTTTTCCGATGTGCCCGTTCAAAACGTGCTCACTGCCCATAAAGACGGCGTGATTGATGTTCAGTTTAGCGGCAACGGCGCCCAGGCCCTGACGGCCGGCGCCGATAAGACTCTGAAAATCTGGGACCTGGCCAAAAGCGCGGTGGTAAAAACTTTCGGCCCGCTGGCCGATCCCCTCAAGGGCATGGCCTGGAGCAAGGATAATACGCTGGTCGCCGCCGCCACCGGCAAACTCGTCAAGGTCTTCAATGTCGCCGACGGCAAGGAGCTGGCCAGTCTGGAGCACCCCGCCGATGTCCGTGCGGTTTCCTTCAGTCCGGACAAGACCCGCGTGGTCACCGGCTCCACGGACAAGGTGACCCGCGTTTGGGACCTGGCCAGCCGCAAGGAGCTGCAATTCTTCGCCCAGGAAAACGAAGTGGTCGCCGTTGCCGTCGATGCCAAAAACACCGGCATCCTGTCGGCGGCCGGCAATGGCACCCGCCTGGAGACGATGGCCATCGCCCGGCAGATTGCCGTCTCTCCGGGTGCGATTCACGCCCTCGGCTTGACCGCCAACAATACCCACGTGCTGACCGCCGGCGCCGACAAGCAAGTCAAGTTCTGGAACCTGACCAATGGCGCCAACGACCGCTCGTTCCCGCCCGCCACCGAGGCGATCAAGGCCCTGGCGGTGGCGAAAAACAACCTGGTCATCGCCGCTGCCTCCGCCGACCAGGTGGTCCGCCTGCACAACGTGGGCGACGGCAAGGAGCTGGGCAGCGTCAAGGCGTCGGCCCCGGTCCGCAGCCTGGCCTTCTCGCCCAATAACCTGTCCCTGGCCGCCGCCTGCACCGACAAATCGCTGTTGACCTGGAACGTCACCTTCACCGCCGGCCAGCCGCTGCCGGTCGATTTCCTCAAACCGATTCAAAACTTCGCCCATACCGAGCCGGCCACGGATATCGTGTTCGGCCCGGACAACGCCACCATGTATTCCAGCAGCGTCAACAAGACGGTGCAGGTGTGGAAGCTGGCCTCGCCGGTACCGATCCGCAATTTCCCGCATCCCGGGCCGGTCGACGCCGTGGCTTTCCATCCGACTTTGCCGCAACTCGCCTCAGGCGGCCACGACGGCAAAGTCCGACTCTTCGACCTCGTCAAGGGCGTCGTGGCCAAAGAGATCAGTGCCAAGCCGCCCAACGATGTCCTCTACTCCATTGCCTACAGCCCCGACGGCAAAGCCATCGTCTCGGGCAGCAGGGACGGCAGCGTGAAAATCTGGGACGTCAACACCGGCAACCTGATCCGCGAGTTCAAGGCTTTCAAGGTCAAGGACTCCGAGCAGGGCCATCAAGACCCGGTGTTTGCCGCCGCCTTCAGTCCCGACGGCAAATTCGTGGCCTCCGGCTCCGCCGGACTCGAACGCGCCATCAAAATCTGGAAGGTGGACGACGGCACTCTCGTGCGCAACTTGATCAATCCGGCGATCAAGGGCGCCGACCTGAAAAACCCGCAATCCCATCCCGGCTGGATCTACAAGCTGCGCTTCACCAAGGACGGCAAGCTGGTCAGCGCCGGCGATGCTCCGCCCAACAAGGGCTACCTGGCGGTGTGGAATCCGCAAGACGGCAAGCTGCTCTACGGCGAGACCTTGCCGCTGGGCACGTTTTTCGGCCTGGCCCTTTCGCCGGACAACTCCTTGCTGGCCATCGGCGCCGGCCCGCGCGACGGCCGCTCCAGCCCGGACTTGAATAGCGCTTACTTGATGAAAATGCCCGTGAAGTAGTGGTCAGTAGCCCGTGGAAAGGACGAGGACCGGCAACTCCAAGCTATAGGTCGGTTGCAGGAGGGCGGCGGGTTCCATCTCCACGCGCTCCACGTCGATTCCGGCGGAACGAACGTCGCCAAGCGCGGAACGGATGGCTTGTTGAAAACCATCGTCTTCGACTAGCACTAGCGCGGGGGGCGCGGAGGTGTCCAATGGCGAAAAGCAAGCGACAGCGGTTGGAGAAGGTCGAGGCTGGGCTTGGGGCCAAAGTGCCGGACGACCTGGTGGCCTTTCTCACCGAGCGCGAACCCATCGACGAAGGCGGTTTCGGCTTCTCCAGCGGCGACGACCTGTACGAGATCCGCACGACGTTCCTGTTGGACGGTAGTGGTGGGGAACAGCAACTCGATGCCGTCTACGCACGGGTGGGCGATGTGCTGCCGCCGGGAGTGCTGCCGTTCGCCTCGGATTGGGCCGACAACTTCTTCTGCCTGGTGGTAACGGGCCGGGGGCGCGGCAAGGTCGTGTACTGGGACCACGAGCGCGAGGAAGGCGATCACCGCGTCAAGATCCTGGCATCGTCGTTGGCGAAGTTCATCGCCGGCCTGGCCCCGGTCGAGGAAGATTCCGGCTAAGGAACCCCGGCGAAATAATTGCCGATTTCGATTGACAGAGCCGCGACCGTTAGGGAGCGGGAAATGTGTCTTCGCAGGTGAGGCTGTCCCCGCTCCCTTACGGTCGCGGCTCTGTAGCACAGCCCCAAAACGGCCGCACGCGAAGCGTGCCTACTACCAATCCCCGTCAACGCGCGGCCTCGGGCATCGTCAAGCGGAGCATATACACCGTGCCGTTGCCGTTAGCGGTGAACAGGTGGCGGCCGTCGGGGGCGAGGACGGCGGCGTGGATGGGGCCGGGGAGCTGCCAGCCGGCGAGCCGCCGCGCGAAGGGCGGGTCCCAGGTCACGATGCCGCCGTCCAGGCCGGCGGTCAGGACCGTTTTGCCGCCGCCGACAAAGCCGATGAAGGTCACCAGACCGCTGTGCCCGGGCAAAACGGCGTGCGTCTTGCCCGTGAGCAGATCGCACAGGACCACTTTTTCTCCAGCCACGGCCAAAGTTTTGCCGTCGGGCGCGCGTGCCATCGCCCCGACCATCGGGCTGCCCAGGGTCAGAGCATACTGTCCCTTGGGTTTGCCGGTCGCCCGTTCCCAGATCTTGATGTTCCCTCCGGGATAGGCTGCGACCACGAGGGCGTCGTCGAGGGAAAAAGTCAAGGCCTGAAAGGGTTCGCCAGTTTTTATTTTGCCCGGAATGGTGGCCAGTTCCTGACCGGTCTCGGTTTGCCAGATTTTTACGGCCTGAAAAGGTTCCTGCGGGAGTCTTGCGCTTGTGGCAAAGGTGGCGCCGTTGGCGGTGAAAGCGGCCGGGACGGAACGGGCGCCGGGATGAACTAAGGAGTTAAGGTACCATTGCCGGCCGGCCTTGGCCTTGCCGCCGCCGCTGTCGAAAAGCTGGAACCCGCCGTCGCGCGTCTGCACGGCCAGCAGCGGTTTTTCCGGCAAGTATCGCACGACTTCCACCGGCGACACAAAATTGCTTAAAATTTGTGTCGCTTCCCGCAAACCTTTCTCTCGCCCCTGGGCAGTAAGAACATCTACCGACCACAGGCGCACCGTTCGATCCTTCCCGGCTGTGGCCAATTCCTTGCCATCCGGCGACAGCGCCAGCGACCAGACCGGTCCGATGTGGCCGTGGAGCGGGATGGGTGGTTCATACGGCTTGTTTTCCGGCACCTTCCAGACACGGACGACGCCGTCCTCGCTTGCGGTAGCCAGGCGATGGCTGTCCGGGGAGAAAGCCAGGGCGTGGACCTGGTACGGGTGCCCGGGCAACGTGGCCCGCAGCTGCCAATTGCCGGCGTCCCAGAGTTGCACCGTGGTGCGGACGGCCAGAGCGATGGTCTTGCCGTCGGGGGCGAACACCGCGCGGGCATAGGCACTGTCGTCGTTCGGAGCATACATTTTTGGATTCAAGATTGCCCGCCGCAGGCCGCTTGCCGGGTCCAGGAGGAATACCTGGCTGAACCGGCCGCCAAGTGCCAACAGCTTGTCTTTAGGTGCAAAGCCGACAGACCAAAAGCGCTGCGGAAAATCGGACGCCGGACGACCCGGCCGCTCGAACTTGACAACCGGCAAATCCTTGCCCTCCTTCAGATCGTAGACCCGGACACCGACCAGGGCGTTGCCGCCGCCGGCCATGGCCAGAAATCGGCTATCGGGCGAAAAGGCCACCTGGCCAAGCTCTGCGTATTCCTTGGGGAACGGGACTGCCTTGCCGGTCTCGGGGTCCCAGAGGCGGACCGTGTGATAGCCCCCCGTGGCCAGCAGCTTGCCGTTGGGAGAAAACGCCACCGAATCGACGCGAGAATCGGCAAGATCGTGGTCGGCATGGGGGATCGTGAAGCGCTCCCGGCCGCTGGCCAGGTCCCACACGCTCAGCCTTCCGCCCAGACCGGCCCAGGCCAGGGCCTTGCCATCGGGACTATACGCCAGGCCGCGAACCGGGCGGGAATGGCCTTTGAGGACAACAACTTCGTTGCCGGTCTCGACATCCCAGATGCGGACGTGCAGGTCATCGCCGGCGCTGGCCACATGCTTGCCGTCCGGGCTGAAGGCCACGGCGTGCACCGGACCCCAGTGCCGCCAGCGGTGCTCGCCCAGCACGGCCACGACGTGCGCGGGCTGGCCGGCCACTTTCTCCCGCGCCGGTACCTGCCCGCGGGTAAAGCGCTCCAGCGGCGGCAACTTCGGGTCCGGCGCTAGCCCCTTATCCTCCCCATTTTTTCCGCTAGGGGCATCATCCGTGGCCTGCCACGGGCGCCATAAAAGCAGCAGAAAAACGCCGAGCACGCCGGCCCCCACCGCGACGGGAAGAACGAGCCCCTTGGCCCGGCGCGGCACCGGTGGCGAGCTCTTCTCCAGATGCGTCGAATCACCGGAGCGCATGCCCGTAGGAATCTCGGACGCCGGCGTCAAGCCGGAGGCCTGCTCCCCGGCCGGCACGGGGGGAAAAGTAAGGGTGGCTGCTTCGCCGGCCGCTTTCTTGCCGCCCGCGAAAGCGGTGCTGGGCTCGAGAATTTCCCCCAGAACGGCGGCCAGCTCGGCGGGGGTTTGAAAGCGGTCTTGCGGGCGTTTGGCCATCAACCGACGCACCAGACCGCCCACGGCCGCCGGCACATCCAGGCGGATCTGCTCCACCGGAATCGGTTCCCCCCAGCGATGCTGGTCCAGCTTTTCGATGACCGAGGCGCCCGGGAAGGGAACTTGCCCGGTCAACAGGCGGTACAGGGTGCAGCCCAGGCTGTACAAGTCGGCGCGGATGTCCACGGTGTGCGGATCGGCGACCTGCTCCGGCGCGATGTAATCGGGCGTGCCCATCAGGGCGCCTTCGTGGGTGAGAGCGGTGGAGTCCAGCTGTTGCCCGAGGCGGGCCAGTCCCAGGTCGAGAATCTTGATCAGGCCCTGATTCGTCAGCAACAGATTGGCGGGCTTGACGTCGCGATGCACCAGGCCCTGCTCATGGGCGTGCTGCAGGCCCAGGGCCGCCTGGCGGATGTAGGCGCACGCCTGGTCCACCAGGAGCGGGCCGTGCTTGTCGAGCAGGCGCCCCAGGTCGATCCCCTCGACATATTCCATGGCGAAGAAGTGGATTCCGCCGGCTTCGTCGGCGTCGTGGATGGTGACGATGTTCGGATGCGCGAGGCGGGCGACGGCGCGGGCCTCGCGCTGGAAGCGCTGCACGGCGCCGGCCTGGGCCAGGCGCTCCGGGCGGATGACCTTGAGGGCGACGACGCGGTCCAGCCGCACCTGCCGGGCCTTGAACACCTGGCCCATGCCGCCTTCGCCCAGCCGCTCCAGAAGCACGTACGGCCCGAGCACCAACTCCCGGCCCCGTCCTTGCAAAAGCCGGTTGATCTGGAACGGCGTGAGCCAGCCGAGCTGCACCAGCTCTTTGCCCAGCGCCCGCGCATCGGCACATTGGGCGGGCCGGCGGGCAACCAACTCCTCGATCTGTGCCGCCGGGAGCAAGCCCGTGTCGCGCAGCGCTTCGATCAGGTCCGTGATAGAAGTTATGACCATGACGGTTGGTGCTCGAAACTTTGAGTTACCAGAGTACCAAGTTAAACTTGGTAACTCAGACGTAAACACCAATGATATAAAGGAGCTATTCTTCCGGGACCCTGCCCGGAAGAAGTGGCCCCTTTCAGGGCAGATGAAAAAATGCCAATTGCCAATTACCAATTACCAATTGCCAATTTTTGGAGTGTTTCAACCAGGTTTTCCAATGGGCACCAGGTTTTTTCAATTGGCAATTGGTATTTGGCAATTGGTAATTGGCAATATTTGATAATCGGTTTGCGACAACTTTTTGTCGCAAAACGGCCCGATCCAGGCCCCCATGAGTCTGATGTTCACGCACAGGCCACCTTTCTAAAGGATTCTTTGGCATTCTAACCGTTGGTCCCGCGGAAGCCAATTGGCAAAGGTTCCTGGTTGTAAAAACCGGAGCCGGCGCGGTGGGCCCCGTGGGAACGATTTTGCTTGCCTGGTCCGGACGACCCCGTTATGGTAAAGGTCGCGCTAAGCCGCCAGCGGCACATGACCTGTTTACGGAGCGAAACCCAGAGTATGAACAACGCCTGTCCCACACCCGGCTGCGACGCCGTCTACAGCATTACGCCGCAGCACATCGGCAAGCGGTTCCAGTGCAAGAAGTGCGCGGCTTCACTGGTCGTCACGGACTACGGCCTGCAGCTCGACACCGGCGCTTTTGTCGCGGGTCCCGGTCCAACGGTTGGCGCTGCCGCGGAGGCGGGGCTGCAGGGCGTGCCGGCTGCTCCGTCCGGGCCCAACTTCTGGACCCAGTTCCGCGCCAAGCTGGTCGACTTCGCCGACCTGCCCACCTGGTTATTCGGTATCGGGGCGTTTCTGGTCATCGTCTACCTGTTCTTTCCGCTGATTGATCAGGCCAAAGTGGAACGCCGAAAGGCCCGCGTAACTTTTGGTGACGCTCGTGAGAGGCGCCTTGAAGCGGAACTGCAAAAGAAGGAGAAGTCCACCGACGAGGAGAAAGAACGCCGCAAGAAGGATCGAGAAAAGTGGGAAAAGGAAAAAAGTGATTTGGAAGCGGACGTCGAGGCGGCGCAGATGGCACAACGGCGGGCCACCTACTGGTATTTCTACGGTACCATGTTGGGCTTCGTGCTGTTGGCGTTCGGCGCGCTCGGCTATCTCGATCCGCGCCAACCGGTGATCCGCCGCGTCCTGGGCTGCATTGTGCTGGTGGCTCTACTGTTAAGCATCTTCATTGGTCTGACCCGCGTGGGCATCCGCGTGGACATCGGCGGACGGTAGATACTGATAATAAGCTCGGTGGTTGATTCTTCTTCTCCAACCCATGAGGAGGCGATTATGCACAACACACACCGCTGGTTGGCCGGAGTCCTGCTGCTGCCGCTCCTGGCGGCGCCGGCCCTGGGGCAAGTCAAAACTTCCGAAATCAAAATCAAGTCCGGCGACGAGGAAATCGTCGGCTTCCTCGCCGTCCCCGACGGCAAGGGACCTTTCCCCGGCGTCGTGGTGATCCAGGAATGGTGGGGCCTGAACGACTGGATCAAGGAAAACACCAAGCGCATCGCCGGCAAGGGCTTCGTGGCCCTGGCCCCCGACCTGTATCGCGGCAAGGTCACCGACCAACCCAAGGTGGCCAGCCAGTTGCTCAAGGGTTTGCCCAAGGATCGGGCCGTGCGCGATCTGCAAGCGGCCGTCGCCACCCTGGCCGGCATGGAAAACGTCAACAAAGACCGCCTGGGGTCGATCGGCTGGTGCATGGGCGGCGGCTATTCCCTGCGGCTGGCTCTCAAGGACAGTAAGATCAAGGCCTGTGTGATTTGCTACGGGGCCGTGCTTTCGGATGCCGATGAGCTGAAAACCTTGAACGCCGCGGTGTTGGGCGTCTTTGGCGAGAATGATAAAGGCATCCCAGCCAAGAGCGTGCGCGCTTTTGAAGAAGCCCTGAAAACCGCGGGCAAAACGGTGGAAAAGGTCAACATCTACAAGGGCGCCGGCCACGGCTTCATGCGGCCCAAAAACGGCCCGCGGCCCAATCCCGAGTTCCGCGAATCCCAGGCCCGCGACGCCTGGACCCAGATCGAGGCGTTCTTCACCAAGACACTGGCCAAGTGAGTTGGATTTCTATTGTTGCCGTGATTTTGCGTGCGCTAAACGCAAGCTCGCTTCCCGTTTAGCGCACGCCAGATCCCGGGCTATCCCTGAATCCCTTACCGCGAATCTTTTATGCGCTACCTTGTTGCCTTCACGTTTTTCATTTTTCCCAACCCTGTGCTTCTTTCCGGAGACACTTCAACAAAACCGGAAAAGGTAACTTACCTTTCCGGCAAAGAAAAAGTGCTGGCCACGCTGTACCTTCCCGCGGGAAAAGGCCCTTTCCCCGCCGTGATCGTCGTGCACGGCGATTTCGGCCCGGTCCCCTGGGTCCATAAGCACGCGGGACGCCTGGCGAAAAAAGGTTTCGCCAGCCTGGCCATCGATCTGTACCGCGGCGAAAGGCCGGCGACCATCGAGGAGGCCCACATCCTCGAACGGGGACTTCCCGAGGATCGGGTCCGCGCCGATATGAAGGCGGCCGTCGATTTCCTCGCCGGCCGGTCGGAAGTCTGCAAGGAGAAAATCGGCATTCTCGGCTTCGACATGGGCGGGGGCCATGCCCTGGACGCGGCCCTGCGCGATCGCCGGCTCGGGGCGGTGGTCAACTGCTACGGCCGCGTGCCCACCGATGCGGCGGCGCTGGCGGCGCTGCGGGCCCCGGTGCTGGCCCTTTTCGCCGGAAAGGATGAAGGCATCCCCGCCACAACCATTGACCAGTTCCGCGCCGCCCTGAAGAAGGCCGGCAAACGCGCCAGCCTGCACATCTATCCCGCCTGCGAAACCGGCTTTCTCGACCCCAATAGTCCCTACGCATCCGGCCCACCTCCGAAGGAAGCCGTCGTCGATGCCTGGGCCAAGATCGACAAGTTTCTGGCCGCGGAGTTGAAGAGATAGCAACCGGGCGCTGCCCAGTTTGTCTTCGCACGGCAACCAATTTTTCCGTGCACGGAACGAACAACTTGGTAGAATGGTGTTGGTTTTAGGCGAACGGCAGGAACAACCGGTGGGACAGGCGTCTCGCCTGTCCAGAACCGGCGAGTCGCCGGTTCCACCGGTATTTCCTGCCGCTCGTCTTAGCAGGGTTCCAAACTCCATCGTCTCATTCTCGTCGGAAGAAAGCAACAGATCCGGAGGAAACCGCCATGAGGATTTCTTTCCGCGGCATCGGCGCCCTGACCCTGGTGGGACTGGGGTTGTTCGGGAAATTCGCGCTGGGCGAGCCAACCCTCCCGGCCAATGCCGCCGCCGTCCAGGCCTTGGCGGATAAGATCGATCATTTCATGGCCGCCGGCTGGAAAAAGGAGGGGGTGCAAGCCGCGCCCTTGGCCGATGACGCCGCTTTTTTGCGGCGAATCTATCTGGACCTGGCTGGCCGCATTCCCAACGTCAGCGAAGCCCGGCATTTTTTAGCGGACAAGAATCCGCGGCCGCGGTCGCGCCTCATCCATCGCCTGCTCGACAGTCCCCGCTACGCCACGCACTTCAGCACCGTCTGGCGGCAGTGGTGGCTGCCGGAAACCCTGGCCGCACCGGAACAGAGTTATCTTGGGAGCGAATTTGAAGCCTGGATGCGCGAGCAGTTGACCAAGAACACCGCTTACGATCAAATGGTGAAGGAAATCCTGACCCAGCCGGCCGTGAACCTGGATCGCTTTTATTTGCTCGGCGGCAATGCACGCGTCAACCCCGCGGCCTTTTATCAAGTCAAGCAGAACAAACCGGACGAGCTGGCCGCCGGCGTGGCCCGCAGCTTTCTCGGCATCAAGCTGGAGTGCGCCCAGTGCCACGATCATCCGTTCGCCGACTGGCGGCGCGAGCAGTTCTGGGGCCTGGCGGCGTTCTTTGCCGGCTTGCCTAGAGGATACCAACTGCAGGAAGATGGCAGCCTTGTTTTAAGGGAACCGTCGGGAGAAAACTTCGATCGCCGCGAGCTGACCATTCCCGGCACCGAGCGCGTGGTCAAGGCCGCTTTCCTCGATGGCAAGGCCCCGAAATGGCAAGCCAAGGTCAGCCCGCGCGTCACGCTGGCCGATTGGGTGACGGCCCGCGACAACCCGTACTTCGCCCGCGCCGCCGTCAATCGCGTGTGGTCCTACTTCTTCGGCGCCGGCCTGATCGAGCCGGTCGATGAAATCGTCGGCGGCCAAAGCAAGTGCAGCCATCCGGATTTGCTGAACGAGTTGGCCCGGCAGTTCGTGGACCATTATTATGACCTGAAGTTTCTGGTCGCCGCCATCACCACCAGCCGGACCTATCAGCTCTCCAGCGCCGGCAAGGAAACGGTCGAACCCCACCTGTTCGCCCGCATTCCCGTCCGCGGCATGACGCCGGAACAACTGTGGGACAGCCTGGCCATGGCCACGGGGTTTGTTTCCCCCAGGAATGGCCCGCTGCGCGACGAATTTCTCGCCCGATTCGCCCGCGCCGGGGAAAAGGCAAGCGAGCAGCAAATCTCGATCTTGCAGGCCCTGACCCTGATGAACGGCAAGATCGTCCGCGATGCCACCAGCCTGCAGAAGAGCGAGACTTTGGGCGCGGTGGTCGATGCCCCTTTCATGAAAACCGCGGCCCGGATCGAAACGCTGTACTTGGCCACGCTGTCGCGGCCGCCGCGCCCGGTGGAACGGGAGCGGATGGCGCGTTACGTGGACGGCGGCGGTTCGGCGGCGGGGCAGAAGAACCTCACGCCCGCCGCCCGTCAGCAAAACTACCAGCGCGCCCTGGCCGACGTCTTTTGGGTGCTGCTCAACAGCTCAGAGTTCGTGTTGAACCATTAAG
>CAZFGM010000182.1:0-11463 GCA_964518515.1 uncultured Alcaligenaceae bacterium
CTAGTAGGCGGGCCGAAAGGCGATCCCCTCTTTCTCTTCTCTTTCTCCTTCTCCTTCAGCAGAGAAGAATCAAAAAGCAAAGTGATGCATTTCTCTTGACGGGACCGTATTATCGCGGCCGGGTTTTCTCTGTCACCAACCACCGAGGCCGCCATGTTCAAGTGGATGCTTTCCGCGATTTGTGTCCTCGCCCTTGTTTTGCCTTTGCACGCGCAAGCCTTGCCGGGGACCAAGCTTCTTAAGGGCAAGGAGGATTTCGCCAAGGTCATGGTCGAGGGCATCGGCAAGTGGCTGGACCGGGAGACGGCGGAGTCGGAAAAGAAACGGCAGGCGCATTGGAAACCGGACTATTCATCCCTCAAAGCCTACGGCAAATCGGTTAACTCGAACCGGGAGCGGTTCAAGAAGATTATTGGCTTGGTGGACCAGCGTTTGCCGCCAGCAATGGAATATGTTGGTGGGCCAACGCAACCGTCACTCGCGGCAAAAACCGACACGTATAAGATTCACGCCGTGCGCTGGCCTGTGCTTCCAGGAGTGAATGGTGAAGGCCTGCTCCTGGAACCCACGGGCAAAGTGAAGGCCAACGTAGTGGCCTTGCCTGACGCCGACCTCACGCCGGAAATCCTTCTTGGTTTGAGAAGGGGGCTCCAGACTGAATTGGATTAGATAAAGACGCCTTCCCCCCTTTCCATGGGGCCGCGATCCTCCTGCACCGCTCACCTTTTTTGGGCCAAAATGGAATCGCACCTTGGTTGTGTCTGAACCGATGAGTACCAAGTTAAACTTGGTACTCTGGTCCACCTCAGGTTGGTGTGGAATAGGGGTGGTTGAGAAAGTCCCGGATCAAACGCATTCGCGGAATTGATCTGTACGGCCGGGTAGTTGTTACCTTCTTTTAAACCGTGCCCAGAATCTCAAAATAACACAAATAACACACAGGCACCGGAGAACTACTCCCAGGTCTCTCCGTGCGCCGTCTGGGTAATGCAGATTGCCCAGATGGCGCGGGCCATTTTTTTGTTCCAGTCTCCCCAAAAACATCTATGATGATGACCATGGGAACTACACGAACCTTCCTCACCAATCCTCCCGAATTTCGCGACGTCAGTCGCGGCAATCCCAAGCCGTTCACTCTGAAGGGCGACGCCCTGGTCAAAGCCCGGCTGACACCCGAGACCTGGCGCCTGGAAATTGTCAGCGACGGCTCGACCCAGATCGACACGCCCCGGACCCTCGACAAGGGCACCGCCCTCGACCTGGCCACGCTGGAAAAACTGGGACGCGCCCATGGCCGCAAATTTTTGAAGGCCATGCAGTGCCTCAATATCGCCCAGCCCTTGGGCCAGGGACTGTGGGAAGGGGTTCCGCTCCGCGACGTTGTGAAGCTCGTCGGCCGCCTGAACAACCTCCGCCGCCTCTATTACTGGGGCTTTCACAACAACGATCCCAAGCAGCTCTTTCAGTCGTCGTTGAGTTACACGCAGGTGATGGAAACGCCGCCGTGGGACCTGGGCCCGCTGGTCGCCTACCAGTTGAACGGCCAGCCGATCTCGCTGTTACGCGGCGGCCCGGTCCGCATGATCGTGCCCTGGGCCCACGGCTTCAAGTCCATCAAATGGCTGCAGCGCATCGTCCTGACCAACGACTACCGGGCCAACGACACCTATGCCAACGGCAACAACGATCCGGACTCGCACCTGAAAACGGCGGCGTATCTCGATGCCGGCCCGGAGGTGGTCAAGGCCGGCCAGCCCGTGATCGTCAGCGGCACGGCCATGGTCGGCCTGTCCGGCCTGAAGCGCGTCGAATACTGGCTGCGGCCCGACGCCGGCAAGCACGGCCAACTCCAGCCCGACGACCCGGCCTGGCGCACCGCGCGCTGGCTGCCCTGCACCATCGCCGGGCCCCCCAAAGACTGGGGCGGCACCCTGCCCGACGGCGTATTGCCCAAGGACGTGTGGGGCTTCGACCCCAAAACGGGCCGGCCGAAGGATTGGCCGCTGCGCTTCAGCTGGGCACTCTGGTCAGTCACGCTGACGAATCTGAAACCAGGCGCCTATGAATTCCGCGCCCGCGCCGTGGATTTGAACGACTTCGCACAGCCCGAACCCCGGCCCTATCCCAAGTCGGGACGGAATGAAATTCAAAGCCGGCAGATTACGGTGCAGGGGTGATTGCAAACAACGGGCGACGTGGCACCCTGCCGGCCCCTCCTGCAATTTCCTGGGATCGCCGGTTGTCCGTTTTCCCTCAAAACAAAGGACCACGCCCATGCCTCGGAAGCGGAAGCATGACGCGGGGTTCATGGCGAAGGTCGCCGTGGCGGCAGTGAAGGAGGTGCACACGGTCAGCGAAACTGGCTGGCCAGTTCGGTGTGCATCCGACACAGATTCACAAATGGAAACGTCGGCTGTTGGACGGCGCTGCCGAGTTGTTTACGCGGCCAGGCAAGGAACGGCAGGACGACGAAGACGACGCCGCCGAGCTGTATGAGCAGATTGGCCGGCGGCGGCGACGGCCGGTTATGTGGTGCCCCTCGGTTTGAACAAGGTCGGCCTGGCCAACGTCGGCAGGGGCGCCCTTTGTAGGGAAGTTTTTCCCGGGGCCAGATGGTGGCCGGTAACTTCTTCGAGGCCGTGCCGCCTGGTGCCGATGCCTACCTCGTGCGCCACATCATCCACGATTGGGACGACGACAATCCTGCGCAATTGTCGCCGGGCGATGGGCCAGGGCTCCTGGTCGTGGAGGGCGTGGTCCCACCTGGCAACGAGCCATCCGTGAGCAATTCTTCGACCAGGCGATGATGGTGCTGCCAGGTGGCATGGAGAGGACGGAGAATGAGTACCGCCAGCTTTTCGAGGCGGCTGGCTTCCGACTGACCAGGATCGTGCCGACCAGGACGTGGGTGAGTGTGATTGAAGGGGAAGCACGTTAATCAGAGACGGGAACTGCGGTTCTTTTCTTGGACAAGGAGCCGACCATGCAAATTCCCGTGATCCGTGGCCTCATCGACCGCAGAATTCTGGTCAACTTCAGGGTGGACGCCGATGTTCTGGCTCGGCTTGTCCCCGCACCTTTCCGGCCCAAGCTGGTCAACGGGGCGGGCATGGCCGGTGTCTGCTTGATTCGGCTCAAGGGCATTCGGCCCCGGTTCTTGCCGTCCTTCCTCGGCATTCCTCCGAGAACGAAGTTCGCACCACCATCGAAATCGACGCGCGCCGCACAAAGTCTGGCAGCATAGTGCTGGCGGTGAATAGGACAGGCGTAATTGAGCCGGTAACCAGGAAATCCCCCCCTGCGGAAAACCTGTAGTTGAACTGCGACGCGACGTAATCCCCTGGCTCGAAGGTTGCCGGATAGGCCAGATCAACGACAATCTCGTCGGGACCGCCATCGTGTTGTTGACCGAGGGTGTCACCTGGGCCGATGATAAAACCAGCTAAGGCTGGCGGGGGGATCAACATTACAGCAGCGCAAAGGCTCCACAAAAGAGCGCGTTTTTTCATCGAGGTCTCCTTTTGAAACCCACTACGTTCCATTTCCTCGCTGGCAAGAATAGAGCAAACAGCGTGCCATCCAGCAAGCCTTGCCGAAGCCCAAAAACGCCAAGAATTACGAAATATTTGGTGGGAGCGGGAACAGGAAGTGTAAACGTGAAGTGACACAGCTTCACGCACTGTCAACCTTCTCAGAGCCGCCGTCCAGACCCAAGGCCGATGCCAGGGAAGAGAACGGTACCATGCCCCCTACCCGGTCGAGCGGACCTTGCTGACCTCGGGCATTCTCGACGCGATCATGACCAGCCGCGCCGAAAAGAACCGCCGCATCGACACCCGCCACCTCGACATTCGCTACCAGCCGACCGACTGGCGTCACGCCACGGGAGCGATCCCGAAGGCGATCAAGCGGTGATGGCGGCAGCAATGGCAATAGCTCTTCTGCGTAACGACCCGCAATTTCCAGGTCCACTGGCCTCCAGAAGG
The DNA here is from genome assembly GCA_964518515.1 of uncultured Alcaligenaceae bacterium. GTDB lineage: Bacteria > Planctomycetota > Planctomycetia > Gemmatales > Gemmataceae > CAZFGM01. The sequence continues at coordinate 3,987 of CAZFGM010000182.1, forward strand.
TCGGCCAAAGGCAACAGAACCTTCCCGCCCAAGAAAATTAGCGTGTACTTTCCGTCGGCCGCCCCCGTTCCAGATGGATTCGGACTTCATCCAGCGTCTTGGCCTTTTTGATCGCCCGCTTCAAGGTTCGAAGCACCTTCACGTCCTTGACAGTGCGAACCGCCGGCAGCAATTTTCGCCCCGCCTGGCCGAACTTCAGATCCAGACCGAACTCGATTCCTTCCCATAAGCCTTCAACAAATCCCTTGCGTTCGAAACTGGTGATGAACGACATTTTTTTCTCCCCCTCAAATTGACGGATGTCCTCGCGGAACTGTTCCTCCAGGTCTTCCGGCAAATCCATGATCCAGTCGATCAACCGGAAAAGCTGGCGGATATCCTCCTCGGTCCAGTTCCGCTCGTACAATCCCTTAACGACCCTCAATTTCCAGGTGCGGCGGCTCTGGGGGTCGCCCCGCGTCGCCAGGGCTTGCAGATGGGCCAGCACCAAGGCGGCGAAGGGATTGTCATTCCTTTCCAGGGCCTCCAGGTCCTGGGCATGGTCCAAGAGCTTGGCAGCCAGGAAATCGATCCCGGTCCGGCAGCCCCAGCGGCCGTAGGAAAACAGCTTGGGCCGCCAGTCGGGGTTGTCATCGCACAGCACCGCCAGGCTGACCACGTGCTGATTATACACGCTGTAGGCCCCAACGTTGTAGCGAAACATCCGCTCCGGGAAGTCCTTATCGTAGGTCCCCTGAACTTCGACGTGAATGAGCAGCCAGCATTCCTTGCCGTCGCGCAGCCAAACTTTGAATAACTTGTCGGCCAAGCCTTTGCCGACTTTGGCCCGCCGAACGATCTGTTGGAACTCTTTGTCCAGCGCTTCGTAGCCGCGGTTCCAAGCGATGTCGTCATGAATAGCGGGAAAGAAAAAAGACAAGGAAGGTTGCAAGTACAAATGCAAGGCGTCTTTCCAGGGGCTATCATAATCGGCGCTGTTTGATGTCGTTTCGGCATGGCTTTGACTATGCGGAGGCGGCAGGTAGTCGAGCAAGGAAAAAGGGTGGGCAGCTCGCGCATCAGCCAGACATCTCCGCGCGGCGTCCTGAATGGCAGTCCGGAAATTTTTCGGTTGGTTTTTTCTAAAACCGACATGTTATATTAACAAGCAATCTCCGGTAAATAATCCATGCCCTTTCGACTATCCAACCTGTTGCGCTGGACCGGCACGGTGAATCGCCTGCCCTATTTCCTCGCGGGGGTGATGTTGCTGGCGGTCAAGTTCGGCCTGGATTGGCTGATCGCCCAGCTGATTTTCGAACGCGACTGGACCCTGGCCAACTACCTGGCGGCGCCCACCAATACCATGCGGATCTTTAACCTGGCCGACCCGGACCGCTTATTCCTCGGCACTCTCCTGGCCCTGGCCCTGCCCTTCATCTGGGTCGGGGTTACCCTTACCGTCCAGCGGTTGCGGTCGGCGGATTTGTCTGCCGGCCTGGTGGTGTTTTTCTTTGCTCCCGTGGTCAACTTTTTTTTCTTCGTGATTCTGAGCCTGCTGCCGAGTCAGCCTGCCCGGCTGGCTCCAAAGAAACCCGCCGGCGACCTTGCTCCCGGAAAAGCCCAGGATGCAATCCAGTGCCTGCCTGCCTACCCTGGAAACGAGCCGGAGGGTATCCAGCGCCTGCCCCCTCATTCTGCCAGAGGAGACCCGGATGTTGATCCGGCCTTATTGCGGATCATGGGCCCGGAGCGCTTCGCCCGTTTTCGCGCCGTCCACCGCCGCATTACCCGGGGAGAGCCCTGGCCCAGTGCCGGCGTCGCCCTCATGATTAGCGTGCCGCTGGCTCTGGCTTTCGTTTATCTATCGGTTCATACCCTGGGCAATTACGGCTGGGGATTGTTCGTGGGCATGCCTTTTTGCCTGGGTTTCTGCGCGGTGGTTTTGTACGGCCTGACCCGGCCGCAAAGTTTCGCCAATTGCATTAGCGTAGCCATGCTGGCCACCACGCTCGTTGGTGTCTTCATGCTTTTTGCCGCCCTGGAGGGTTTCATCTGCCTGCTCATGGCGGCCCCCATTGGTTATTTTCTGGCTTTCGTGGGCGCGGTGGTCGGCTATGCCATTCAAAGCCGGCCCTGGACCAACCAGCAAAGCCCGTTTCTCATGCTGGCCCTCGGGGTGACTTTGCCCGCCTTGATGGGTGCGGAAACCCTGGCTCAGCCGGAACCGCCTTTACTCGAAGTTCGCACCTCCATCGAAATCGACGCGCCGCCGCACAAAGTCTGGCAGCACGTCGTTTCCTTCCCGCCCTTGCCCGAGCCCCAGGAGTGGCTGTTCCGGGCCGGCGTCGCCTATCCGCTGCGGGCCGAGATTCACGGCCATGGTCCGGGCGCCATCCGCCACTGTGTCTTTTCCACAGGCACATTCGTGGAGCCGATTGAAGTGTGGCAGGAGCCTTATCTCTTGCGCTTCCAGGTCACCGAACAGCCCTGTCCCATGGTCGAATGGAGCCCATTCGACATTCACCCGCCGCACCTGGATCACTACCTGGTCAGCCGGCGCGGCCAGTTCCGGCTCGTTGCCTTGCCCGGCGGCCGCACCCGCCTGGAAGGAACCACCTGGTACACCAACCGCATGTGGCCGGCCGGTTACTGGCAATTGTGGTCCGATCGCATCATCCATCAGATTCATCAACGGGTCCTGGAACACATCAAACGGCAGGCGGAAATGCAGTAGAAGATAAATAGATTATGCAAGCTGAATTGCCGACCGAATGAATGAAGATCCGCGCAGCAACACCACCCCTCGACATTCGCTACCAGCCGACCGATTGGTGCCACGCACGGGGGAGGTGCCGAAGGAGATCAAGGGTGACATTTTGGCGGGACGGCAGGAACCAATTGCCAATGCCAATTGCCAATTGGCAATTGGCAATTGGCAATGAAATCGAATTTCACTTTACGGAAAGATAAAGATCAGTCCAAGAATGGTGCCCGCTTCGCCCAACAGGCCGGTCGCGCTGCGCTCGGGCGGATACAGGAGCAACGGCGTTGGATCGCCTGGCAGACATTTGCCGGCGCTGGTTTCATAGCGCTGCAATGGCCGGGCCCAGAAGTGGTAGGGAAGCATGACCAGGTCTTTGTAGAAGACGCCCAGGTTCACCGCCGGTTGCAGGACGCCCAGGTCCCAGCCGTGGCGCTCGGTATTGGGCTGCTCGAAATAGAGCCGGCCGTGGAGGACGAAATTCGGCTCCACCACTTCGGTCAACGGGGGGAATTGGCGGGCCACATACACTTCCTTGGAAACGGGCTGGTCCTCGGGAAAGGCGATGCGCTGGCCGCGCGCGTCTTTGCGGATGCGCTCGCGCAGCTCGGTTTCGGATTCGCGGCGGAAATAACGCTCCGGATCGGGCAGTTCGGTGCGGATGGTGAAATCGACGTCGGCGTCGTACTTGGGCCGGGCGGGGGGTTGGGCCGGTTGGAAGGAAACCGGCTGGACCCTCTTCTGCGGGGAGGCCGCCGGCCGCTGAGGAAACAAGGTCTTTTCGATCACCCCTAGTCCCTCCTTGAGAGGGGAAATTGGAGGCTTTACACTCTCCCCCTTACTAAGAGGGGAAATTGCAGGCTTCTCACTCTCGCCTGATCCTTCCTTACTAAGAAGGGGAATGAACGGATATGCCGTTGGCTCCTGGGCCGAAGCGGCGGCGGCGCCCAGGCCCGCTATCAGCAGGCTAACCGCCATCCGAAAGGGCGTATTCCACGCGCGAGCTGTAGTTGGGCGCTTCCTGCGTAATGGCGATGTCATGGGGATGACTCTCCTGCACCGACGCCGCGCTGACGAGAATGAAGCGGGCGCGGGTGCGCAACTCCTCGATGTTCCGAGCCCCGCAATAACCCATGCCGGCGCGAAGGCCGCCGACCATCTGATAGACAAACGGGGCGAGCGGGCCTTTGTACGGCACCCGGCCTTCCACCCCTTCAGGCACCAATTTGCCCCCGTTGCGCTCGACTGCCCTCCTCTCTCCCAGGGGAGAGGGACCGGAGGCGTCGGTCTGGCCGTAGCGATCGCTCGAGCCGGACACCATGGCCCCGAGCGAGCCCATGCCGCGATAGGTCTTGAAGCTGCGGCCCTTGTAAATAATGGTCTGGCCGGGGCTTTCCGCCAGCCCCGCCAACAAACCGCCGATCATCACGCACTGGGCGCCGGCCGCCAGGGCCTTGGTAATGTCGCCCGAGTAACGAATGCCGCCGTCGGCAATGATCGGCAGGCCGGTGCCGGCCAGCCCCTGGGCGGCGTTGCTAATCGCCGTGATCTGCGGCACGCCGACGCCGGAAATCACCCGCGTCGTGCAGATCGAGCCGGGGCCGATGCCGACCTTGACGGCGTCGGCGCCGGCGTCGGCCAGGGCTTTGGCCCCCTGACTGGTGGCCACGTTGCCGGCGATCACCTCAATCGCATGGCGCTTCTTGATCTGCTTGACCGTATCCAGGATGTTTTTCGTGTGCCCGTGCGCCGAATCGACGACCAAGACGTCCACGCTTGCCTGGATGAGCGATTCTGCCCGCTCGAAATCATTTACGCCAACTGCCGCGCCGACGCGGAGGCGGCCGCGGCCATCCTTGCACGCCGCCGGGAAATTGGTCAACTTGTCGATGTCGCGAATGGTGATCAGGCCTCTCAGTTTATAATTTTCGTCCACTAACAATAATTTCTCGACTTTTTTTTGCGTTAAAATCCGTCCAGCTTCCTCAAGCGTGGTATTTTCCGGGGCAGTGACCAGGTGTTCCTTGGTCATGACCTCGGCGAGTTTCTGGTTGTTGTCGTTGAGGAAGCGCAGGTCGCGGCGCGTGAGGATGCCGCGCAGGTAGCCGTTGACCGTGATGGGCACGCCGCCGATGTGCTGCTGCTCCATGATGCGCCGCGCCGTGGCCACCGTCTCGTCGGGCGGCAGCGTGATCGGATCGGTGATGACGCCATGCTCCGAGCGCTTGACCTTCTCCACCTCGCGGGTCTGCTGCGGGATGGACATGTTCTTGTGGATGATGCCGATGCCGCCTTCCTGGGCCAGGGCGATGGCCAGCTCGCTTTCGGTGACGGTGTCCATGGGCGAGGACACGACGGGAATGTTGAGGCGAATGCCGCGAGTGAGTTGCGTGCGGACGTCCACCTCGCGCGGCAAGACGTCGCTGTATGCGGGCTCGAGGAGGACATCATCGAAAGTGATGCCCTGGTAAGCGATGCGGTCGTGCATGGGATGCTGGGCTCCTGGAAGAGGCGTTTGTTGGGTATTATAGCAAAGAGCGAAAGAGCAAACCATCAAGGGACTACGCGAAAGGGTAAGCCGAGTGCAGGACACGAGCAGCAAAAAATGGGTCTGCAAAGCGTGTCCTGCACTCGGGTAAGCCGAAAGGCGGCCGGTTTTGACCGTCAGGGAGTTGCCGAGAACTATTTCATGGCCGCCAGTCGTTTGTCGAGGCGTTTCCAAGCGGCCCGCGCCTCGCGAGTGAAGCGGTCCACGGGGGCGCCCGCGGCGAGCTTGGCCGGCATTAGGGCTGGCAAAGCGAAAACCCACAGCCGTCCCTGAGGAGGGCCGATGTCAAACGGCCCGTTCGGGCGGCTTGAACCACAAACGCAGGCCCTGGCCAATTTCTGCCAGGCCCTGGTGAGCGCCAACCGCTCCTTATATATTGATTGACAAAACGACGAATTTGGGGGAACGCTTGCATTCGGGATACCCGCGTTCGTCTGATTTGCGGAGTGGTTGTCGCTATGAGCATCTGGGTCAGCGTGTATTGTCAGAAATCTCTTGGAACCCTCAAAGCGGCGGACCTTGAGAAAGGCATCAAAAAGGAACTGTTTTATTATTTTGAAGATTTCGACTGCGATGAGGACCATCAGGAAGTCAAGGCAAGTTTGCAGGTCAAGTCGGTAACCTTTACGACTGGCGGGAAAGGATTTCACCTCCACTTTCAGGCCTGCAAGGCGCCCATTGTGGTCGATCGCTTAACTCGCCGAAAGGATGTCCAGGGCGAGATTGCGGAATATTTGCGGGAATTCTTTCAGGATCATAAAGGGCCCAATGCAACCAAGGTGCGGAAACATCTAGCCAAGGTGCAGGACATCTTCAATTTTTGCCTGAAACAGTTCCATGCCGACGGGTTGGGAGCGCCGATCACCTACGCGACCGCAGGCTGGCTGGCCAAGAAAGGAAAGGGGTTGGTCCGGGTTGATGGCCAGGGCTGGTTGAAACTGGATGACATCGGCCTCCTGGCGGTCCTGGAGCGCGAATAATCAACGTCTTCTTTACTTAACCACCGCGCCGCGTCCGTTCGGGCGGCTTGAACCACAAAAGCAGGCCCTGGCCAATTTCTGCCAGGCCCTGGTGAGCGCCAACCGCTTCTTGTATGTCGATTGATAGATGAGAAACCGGGCATCGACCGTCACGCCGGACCCCTGGGCGAAACTCTCCGGCAAGTTCTTATCGCCGCGCATAGACGAGTTAGTCGCCTGCGCCATCCCTCACCCCATCGACTGGCTGGCCGATGCCTGACCTTGCCCAGTCGGGTTCGTTTCGACTGGCCCCGGCTCGGCCGTTTGACGATCTTTGCCGGGGCGTGGGACAAAGCCCAAGCCATCGGCGGATCGCTGCGCCAACAGGGTCCGGGCTTCGGCCAGGCGGCTCGTGAAAACTTCGCCAAACCAGGGCCAAATCGGGGGTTCGGCCGGTGGCGGACCATCTCCAGCCGCTTCCTGAGCGGCCGGAAGAGGTATGCTGGCGGCGATGACGGCGGCCAAGTCCGAGGAAAGGACGTCGTGCTCAAACTGCAATCGCTTCGCTGGTCCTGGCCCAGCGCGGTATTGCATTTCTTCATACATCCAGTGCCCCAGAAAGATCTCCTCTTCACGGGACAGTTTCATGAGCGGGAGCTTGTTCGGCATAAAGATAATTCACCAACGGTTGGTGCTTGCCAGGACGCAGGAACCGGTGCTTGAGAGCCCAAACTGCCAGAGGCGTCCCGGGAGGTTCGAAATCGTCTTGCTTCTTCAATTCTAGTTCCGCTTGGGCATATCGGAAAACCGGCCAACCCGGTTGCGGCGCGTCCGGTTGTCCTGCGTCGTTGAAGCCAATAAGCTGGCCGCAATACGGACACGCCAGGGCTGCCCCAGGCCGGCCATCATACAGCAACCGGTACGCCGGCTTCGATTTTTGCTCCGAAGGAAGGCATTCCAACAGCGCATCGAGGATATAACCCTGACAATAAAGGCAGTAGATTCCCCAGTACGGCAAGGAACGCCTCGCTCCCTTTCGTTATTCAAAATCTCCTTTACGGTATACCATTTCCCGTTATGGAACAACCTCACTTTGCCAGTCGCAAGCCAAGAAGAGAAAAAAGAAGAAAGAAAAAGCAAGCCTGGTGTCCCAAAGGCCCGGCGGCAAGCTGGGGGTAAGCGTTTTCTTAGTTGGTGGAACAGGCGCACACTAATTGATGCTGCGCT
>CAZFGM010000183.1:0-11454 GCA_964518515.1 uncultured Alcaligenaceae bacterium
TGTTGGCCGGAACGTCAAATTGGAAGACTTCACCGACATGACCGTGGACCAGCTCAAGGAGCGGGCCAAGGCCAACGATGGGGCGAGCAAGTAAGAACTGCTGGAAGCGCACAAAAGGTTGCGGTAGAATCGGGGGTCCTGTGCCTAGCCTGACCTGGCGCTAGTTTTATCGGATTAATGTAGGAGTTCTCCCGTGTCTCGTTGCCGCGTATTTCTGAGTGTCATCGTGCTGCCCGCAATTCTGGCTGTTTACCTTGGGGGCACGTCGGGCTTACGTCTCGACGCTCGCCCTACTGCGGGGCAAAAGGGAAAGAAAACCCCTCCCAAGATCCCCCAGTGGATCTGGCTCGGCGACAAACCACGCGAGAACCAGACCGTCTATTTCCGCAAAACGATCCAGATCGACGGCCCGATCACCAGCGTGAAGCTGCACGCCACTTGCGACAACGTCATGACCATCTTCATCAATGGCCAGGACGTGGCTTCCAGCGATGCATGGGAAACGCCAGTCGTCAAGGACGTGACCAAGTTTTTTCAGAAAGGCGAAAACGTCATCGCGGTTCAGGCCAAAAACCGCGCGGGACCGGCGGGACTGCTGGTGGGCCTAGTCGTCGGGGACAAGATAAGGTATGGCGTGGTCTCCGACGACACCTGGCGCGCTGCCGAAAAAGTTGCCGCCGGCTGGAAGGCGGTGAACTATGACGATTCGGCCTGGGCTCGCGCCAGCGTGTTGGGCAAGCTGGGAGATAAACCGTGGACCGTCGTCAACCCGATCAGGTTTGCCGGGCTCGCCCCTGCCGGCGGCAAGGGACGCCCGCTCACCGCCACGCCCATTGAGAACATGAAGATCAAGAAAGATTTTCAGGTCGAGCTGCTGTACACCGTTCCCGCCGCCACGCAAGGTTCCTGGGTATGCCTGTGCGTCGATCCCAAGGGGCGGCTGATCACCTCCGATCAATATGGCCAGTTGTACCGCGTCACGCCGCCGCCCTTGCGGGCGAAGGCCGCCGTGAAAGTCGAGCCCATCAACGTGAAAATCGGCGAGGCCCAGGGCCTGGTGTGGGCCTTCGATAGCCTGTACGTCGTCGTCAATCGCCACCAGGGGAAAATCCCCAGCGGCCTGTACCGCGTCCGCGATACCGACGGCGACGATCAGCTCGACACGGTCGAGAAGCTGCGCGACATCCCCGGCGGCGGCGAACACGGCCCGCACGCCGTCCTGCTGGGCCCGGACGGCAAGTCGCTGTACGTCGTCGCCGGCAATCATACGCCGCTCATCAAGACGGACACCTCGCTGGTGCCACGGCTGTGGGGCGAGGATTTCATCCTACCGCGCCAGTGGGACGCCAATGGCCATGCCCGCGGCATCCTCGCCCCCGGCGGCTGGATCTGCAAAACCGATCCCGACGGCAAGAAATGGCAGCTCGTCTCCATGGGCTATCGCAATCAATACGACGCCGCCTTCAACCGCGACGGCGAGCTGTTCACCTACGATTCCGACATGGAATGGGACATGAACACGCCGTGGTACCGGCCGACGCGCGTCTGTCATGCCGTCCCCGGCAGCGAGTTCGGCTGGCGCTCCGGCACCGGCGTCTATCCGAACTACTATCCCGACAACCTGCCGCCCGTGGTGGACATCGGTCCCGGCTCGCCCACCGGCATGGCCTTCGGCTACGGCGCCAAGTTTCCCGCCAAGTATCAGGACGCCCTGTACCTGTGCGACTGGAGCTACGGCAAGCTTTACGCCGTCCATCTCAAGCCCGAGGGTTCAAGCTATCGCGGCGACTTCGAGGAGTTCATCACCGGCACGCCGCTGCCCTTGACCGACATCCTCGTCAATCCGAAAGACGGGGCGATGTATTTCACCACCGGCGGTCGCAAGACCACCTCCGGCCTGTACCGAGTCACCTATGTCGGAAAGGAATCCACGGAACTCAGTAGGGGCGATCCGAAAGACGATCCGAAATCCGGCGCCGTTTCCCGCACCCTGCGAAAAGAAGTGGAGTCCTGGTACCTGAAAAAGGACCCGCGGGCCCTTGAAATGGCCTGGGCATTCGTGGACGAACCGGATCGCTTTATCCGCGCCGCCGCCCGCACGATTCTCGAACACCAGGGACCGGCGGCGTGGCAGGAACGCTACCTCAAAGAAACCGAACCGCGGGCCGGGCTGAACGCTCTCCTGGCTTTGGTGCGCACCGGCGACAAGAAACTGCAGCCGCGCATCTTGGAAGCGCTCCAGCGCTTCGACTGGGACAAGCTGAACGAGCCGCTCAAGCAAGAGCTCTTGCGTGTCACCAGTCTAGCGTTCATTCGCATGGGCCCGGCCGACGAGGCCGCCCGTCAGCAGGTGATTCGCCGCTTCGACGCGGTGTATCCAACTACCAGCCGCGAGCTGAACGCCGAACTGTGCAAACTACTGGTCTATCTTCAAGCGCCGAGTGCCGCCACCAAGACGCTGGCCCTCATGACCAAGGCGCCGACGCAGGAAGAGCAGATGGAATACGCCCTGTCGCTGCGGAATCTGAAAACCGGCTGGACCATGGAGCAGCGCAAGACCTATTTTTCCTGGTTCGTCAAGGCGGCGACCTACAAGGGCGGGGCCAGCTTCGGCGGCTTCGTTCGCAACATCAAGACCGAGGCCGTCGCCCTGCTCAGCGATAAAGAGAAGGCCGAGCTGAAGCCGATCCTGGAAGCGACGGCCAAGATCGATAATCCCTGGCTCAACGCCAAGCCGCGGCCGTTTGTCAAGAAGTGGCAAGTGGATGAGCTGGTGCCCGTGGTGGAAAAGGGCCTCAGTGGCCGCAATTACGACCGCGGCCGGCAGCTCTTCGGCGAAACCAAGTGCTTCGCCTGCCATCGCTTCAACAATGAAGGCGGCGCCACTGGACCCGATTTAACGGCAGTCTCCGGCCGCTACGGCATCCGCGATCTGCTGGAAAACATCATCGAGCCGAGCAAGGTGATCAGCGACCAGTACGAGGCCGTGGTCATCATCACCAACGACGGCAAGGTCGTCACCGGCCGCATCGTCAACCTGAGCGGCGACACGCTCATGGTCAACACGGACCTGTACCATCCGCACGGCTTGGTCGGGGTGAATCAGCGAAACATTGAGTCGATCGCCAAGTCGAAAGTGTCGATGATGCCGACCGGCCTGATCGACACGTTGCACCAGGAGGAGATTCTTGACTTGACGGCGTACCTGTTATCGCGCGGCGACCGCCGGCACAAGATGTTCCAGCGGTAAGCTGTCCAGGCCTGGGCGCTCCTCGACTCGATCTTGGACGCTTGTGGATAAAAGAAGTGGGTGGGCTTGGCAAAACAAAACCGACCCGGCATCGCAAGGAAGCCGGGTCGGCGCGTGGGTTGGGCGGTTGAGTTCGGTTACAGGATGCCTTCGCCGAAGCCGTGCTTTTCGTTGTCGCGGGCGGCGACGGGGGCCTGCGGACTGCTGTTGTGGCTCGTGTTGTGGCTGTTGCCGCGCGGGCCTGGGCCGTGCGGGGCGTGCGTGCGGTAGCCTTCGGGGCGCGGGGCGTTGAGGTCGCCGACGAGGGTGGTGAAGGTTTCCTCGAAATCGCCGGCGTCGTATTCGTCGTAGCGCGACACATAGCCGGGTTGCTTCGAGCGTTCCTTTTCTTCGTGGTAGGCCCTGAGGATGGCCGTCTGGATGACCTCGCGGCAAGCGGAATTGATGGGGTGGGCGATGTCGGCGTGCAGCTTGGCCCGGCCGTCGGCGTCGCGCGTGGCCCGGTCTTCGTCCAGGCGCTGGCCGCACTGGTTGCAGAAGCGGGCGCGGAGGTGGTTTTTGCAGCCGCATTGCGGGCAACGGTCGGTCAACTTGCGGCTCGGCATGGCCACGAACGATCCCTTGGTGCCTTCGATGATTTTCAGGTCGCGGACGACGAACATGTCGTCGAACGTGACCGAGCAGAAGGCCTGCAGGCGTTCGTTGTTGTCTTCCATGAGTTTGATACGAACTTCGGTGATTTCCACAGTTGTTCTCCTTTTCTGTGGCCCAGCGGGAGTCCGCGGCGCCCTCATGCGGAGGGCCAGGCGATCCCACATCACTCGATGGAGAAGTTCCCTGTTGGGTGGAACCGCGGGAATCTCCAAGATTCCGCGGCCGGGTAGGAAAACCCTAGGAACAACTCCGAACCCGGAATACTTTCAGGTCCTCTTCCGGCCCGGTGCGTAGCTGACGGGCAACGGTCTGCGCTTCGGAGCGGTCGCGGCACAGGGCGAACCAGCAGCTGCCCGAGCCGCTCAGGAGCTGCCCGGCCGGCTGCAGCGCGGCCAACCGGGCGTGGATTTTCCTAAGGCGTGGACACAACCCCTCGGCCGCCGGCTGCAGGCGATTGAACAGCAGACGGCCGATGTTTGCCACGTTGCCGGCTTCGACTGCTTGGCGGATCTCTTCGCCGCAGCGCGGCGCCTGGGGCACCGTGACCTGGCGATATACGTCGGCTGTCGCCAGGCCCACTGGCGGGCACACCAGCACCACTTCGAGCGGCCGGCCCAGCCGAACCGGGGCGACGATTTCCCCCCGGCCGGTGCACCAAGCCGCCGGCGTGCCCAGAAAGAACGGCACGTCGCTGCCCAGCCGGGCGGCGAGGCCCGTCAAGTCCTCGCGCTTCAGGCCGAGCCGCCATAACCGGTTCAAGCCGGCCAGGGTGGCGGCGGCGTCGGTCGAGCCGCCGGCCAATCCCGCAGCCAGCGGGATGCGCTTGATGAGGCGGATGGTCACGCCTCGAAAGCAGCCCGCGTGTTCCTGCAACAGCTGAGCGGCCCGCAGCACCAGGTTATCGGGGCCGCACGAAAGGGCCGGCTCAGTGCAGCCAAGCCGCACTTGCCCGGCCGGCGCTTCCTTGAAAACCAACGTATCGTACAGGCGAACCGCCACGAGGAGCGTTTCCAGCTCGTGAAAGCCGTCCGCGCGTTTGCCGAGGATTTCCAGGTAGAGATTCACTTTGGCCGGCGCCCAGACCACCACATCGTCGGCGTACCGATCAATCAGCATGGGGGACCGGAAAAAAAGGGATGGGAATCCCGTCCCTGGGAACACACAATCATACCCGAGAAAATCCTTTTTCCTGCGGGTGCGAGGCCAGGCGAGAAAACCGGACCTCATGACCCTAGGTGCCGGATCAGGGAAGCTGGTGGGAGTTTACCTGAGGACACCTTGGGGCGTCAAGGCGGGTTCCGGAAACTTGGCAGTTTGTCCTTAGTCCTTGCAACTATGGGGAATCGGGTGGGACCCTTTTCCTGTCCGGAATAAAAAGAAGAGAAAAAACAGGGGAATTGTTCTTCTCCCGGTTTTCGGAGCGAAAGAGATTGATGCAGGAATGAGGAACTGGTAAACTGGGTTTATGAGCGCGCCATCTACCTCCTGGAAATATCTGGCCCACAATCCCCGTTCTTCCTACAAGCAACTTTTCCTCAAAGGAACCAGGGTCCGCGAAATCCTCTATGGTCTGACGGTGGATGGCAGCCAACCGCTCACCCCCGAAGAGGTTGCAGCCGCATAGCAAATCCCTTTCGGGGCGGTTCACGAAGCCATCGCTTATTGTCAAGCCAATCCACCCGAAATCGCCCTGGATCATCAGGGGGAAGAAAGGGTAATGCAGGCTACGGGAATGAACGCCCCCGATAATAAAATGGGTGGAAAATATATTCTTCTTTCTCCCCAGGATCGAGCGCGGATGGGATTATGAGGTTGTACCTGGATGAGGATATTTCCGCGGTGCTTTTGATCAAACTGCTTCAAAAGGCCGGCCATGATGTGCAAACTACGGCCGGGGTAGGTTTGATGGGCCAGCCGGATCCGATCCAGCTAACCTTACGCGGCGCAAATTGAGGCATTTCATTTAGCCGGCGAGCTTGCTCGCCGCGGCCAGCATCCACTTCCCGGCGAGCAAGCTCGCCGGCTAAATAATGTCTCAATCAATCCCGCTCGCGGTATAACACAAGCAGTACGCCAAAACCGCGTAGCTTTGACTTTCAATTACCGAGATTATGAACATTTTCACTTCTTGATCCTGGAAGGGCGTGGTCAACACCCGGGTATCCTGATAGTTCGCGCCCTCCGCAACCTGGAGGCGGCGGGTGTTCCGCTAACCAACCAATATTACATCCTCAATCACTGGCAGTAAAGTTACACCGGAACGGCACTAAGCCCCGGTCCGGTAAGTAGGCCGGTCTCCATGGTCCCATCGGTCACGTGAAAGATTCCCGGAAAACGGGCTTCCCACAGCTGGTTGGCGGCGGGGCAGTATTGGCGGGCGTTGGACTCGATGGCCGCCACCCCGGGAACATGCGCGGCCAGCCCGGCCGAGTGCAACAGCGACGCCCCCGGACAGGTCAGGTCCTGCACGCACAGGAACATACCGTACTTCTGTGCCGCCGCCGCCAACAACAGGGACTGGCTCTGGCCCTTGCAGGCCTTGAGGGCCGCTCCAGTGTAGCCCATCTCTCGTGCCAGCTGCAGGCTTTCCAGGTCGATGAAGGATTCGTCGATGACCACTGGCCGAATCTTCGAGGCCGCGTGCATGACGTTGGCCCGATGCTCCTTCAAATCGCGCGCGGTCGGCTGCTCGATGTACTGGATGCGCTCGAAGCCCGCGGGGGCCTGGGTTTTCACCTGGTCGAGGAACTGCAAGAGATAATCGACGTTGGGGCAGCGCTCGTTGAAATCGAGGGAGAAAAACCAGCGTGCGACGCCGCGCTCTGCCTGGACTTGGGCCGCCACGCGATCGACGCGGACGACGCGGCCCACGTCCCAGGCCAGGTTGTCGCCGTTGAGCTTGATTTTGAGGTGGGTCAGGCCGTTGAAGCGAATCCACTCGGGCAAGGATTCGGGCAAGCCATCGCCGATGCGCGTGACGACATCTGCTTCCTCCAGGGGATCGAGGGCGCCGACCAGGTGATACAGCGGCATCCGCGGCTTCGGGCGGCGGTGGATGTAGCGCTCTAGCGTTTCCCCTTGAAATTCCGCGCCCAAGTAATGGCCCAGATCGTAGCTCACAAAATCGTTTCCGTAGGTGTGATAACAGTTCAGGCCATGCACCTTGCCGAAAGCATCGTGCAGGCTGGCATCGAAGGCGCTGGCGGCGACCAGGGTACACAGGATCGGAATCTTTTCCGGCAAATTCAGGTTCTGAGCCACTTTCTCGGCTGCCTGGGCATAGGCCGGTTCCAGTCCCAGCGTCAAGTCGATGGGATGGCCGATTTCCCGGCAGGCCGTGGTGAGCCGTGCGATTTCCTCGACCAGGACTTTCATGGCCGCCAGGGTTTGTTCATAGGAGAGCCGGCGCGACGGAAACGACCAGACATTACCCAGCGGCATCGAGCCAAAGCCGCGGCCCATCTTACCGGCCGCCGTTTCCACGCCGCACGTGACGTTGACCAAAGTGGCCCGATCAATCGCCGTGCCGCCAAACTTGAGCGGCGCGCGATAGAGAATATCCTCGAACTGATAGGCAACTTCCTTGATACGAATGTCGGTGGTTTTCAAGAGAAGTATTCCTCCAATAAGATAAAAAAAAGACAACGCCCTCAGGCGGGGTTGCGCGCTCGGGGTTTCCAGGGACCTGGACTCGAAGCATCCACGAGTCCCCCCGCAAAGGGACAGTTTATGCGGCAGGTGAAAAGCTACAATAAACGATTTTGAATAGCGGAAATAATGGAGGCGCTTCCATTTTCAGAATCTGGAAAAGCACGGCGTTACCGAGCTCGAAGTGTTACAATGCCTCAGGGCGGCCCGAACGAACATAGCCACGGAGGACTTGGTTAAGAGATGGGTAAGCAGCGACTCGCCGAGGAAGCCAAACATTTGCTCCGAGGAAAACGCTGAGCCGTTGGCGATATCATGGAGCGCTGACGATGGACCGCCCCAAGATGCCGGTTGCCGCAAGGGGAGAAGACTCCCCAGGAGCTTTGCGATCTCATCGAGGATTGGGCGCCAAGCCACGGCTATGGATTTTTTCAGGGATACCATGCCAACGAATTCGCAAAAATCTTCGTTTTTGACCCGCAGGGTGGTCAAAGCGGGGCGGTGATTCCCAATCCTCATAAGGGCCGGCGTTTGAAAAAGCACCAGATTCGCTACAGCGTTCACGACATCAATACGAACTGGAGGGAATAAGTCATGGAACTGGACGAAGAATACCCAAAAAAAACATCGCGATGATTGGGCCAAGCTCCAACAAATGCTGGCCCAGCATTCTATATTGAAAACCGAGGAAATCAACACCATTGCTTTTGCCATTAACGATATGGCGGATAAAGCTTGGGACCTCAATGACATTTACGAACGTTTACTGCGCGAACCCCATACCCAGAAGGAAATCGCCGAGCTGTTGATTGCTTTTGAGCTGACCACCGAGCAACTGCGCGGCTTTTCCGAAGACATTGACGGCAAGCTTTACGAAATTGCCGATCGGATTAAGGAAGGGAAAAAAGGGAACAGCCAAAAACAAGGAAGAAAAAAGGCCAAGGCGAAAGCCGGCAAATGAGTAATAATCAACTTGCCTGTAGAGGCTAATAATGCGGGTCCTTGCCATTGGCGATATCCACGGCTGTTCCGTCGCCCTCGACGGGTTGTTGGCCGCCGTTCAACCTGAAACTTCTGACATTGTCATTACTCTTGGTGATTACGTTGATCGAGGGCCGGATTCCTGTGGCGTTATCGACCGCTTGATCAACCTCCAAAAACAATGTCGCCTCGTTCCTCTCCGGGGCAATTGGCTGGATTCAGGATTTTGCCCTGAAATCTAAATGACCGAATTTCGCTTGGCGAAAAAAACCGGGGTAAGCCGGGACCAGCTGGTGGCACGGGGAATAAAGGCGGTCTGGGTTGCGGCGGGAAAAGCTTGAACCCGCCAGGTCTCCGAAAGATAGAAGCGAGGGGCTCCGAAAAGTGAAGGCATTCCAAAAGTGCTGGGAGACGACAACACGGTGGCGAGGATCGTCGAGCGGGTGTAGAATGGCAAACCCATGAAACTTATCCGCTTTCACTATCAGAATCTTGCCAAGCACGGGGTTTCGGCGCGGGAAGTTTTGCAATGTCTTAGCCAAGGCAAGCGAAAGGACTTTCGGAAAGGTCGGAAAAACATTTATCAAGTCATCGCCCAAACGGATGCGGGAAGATACTTGGAAATCCTGTTCGAAGAATCGGCGTAC
The DNA here is from genome assembly GCA_964518515.1 of uncultured Alcaligenaceae bacterium. GTDB lineage: Bacteria > Planctomycetota > Planctomycetia > Gemmatales > Gemmataceae > CAZFGM01. The sequence goes on from CAZFGM010000183.1 coordinate 9,181, forward strand.
GAACGCTTTGTGTTTCATGCCATGGATGCTCGACCCCGATTCAGGAACCTGTTTTCACCGAAGAGGAAAACGCCGATGAAAAACCACGGCAGCAAAACAAAAGGGAACCGCAAAATTCCGCCCCCGCCGGGACAGGGAGCATCTTACAATGATTTAATTGCCTACTTTTCCAAATACCCTTGGGACGAATTGGAGAAAGCTGGTTACACCGAGGAGGTGTCGGGATCGGAAATCCGGGACCTGGAGAATGCTGCCACTTTTCAATTATTGTGTGCCGAAGGACTACACGTGAAATTGCCCCCCAAGATTTGGGAACAACTTGTTCTGCTGGCCTTCCAGAAAGAAACCACCGTTGCAAAGCTAATCCAAAAGTGGATTTTGCAAAACCTTCACGAAAAAGGCGAACCGGCCAAGCCACCGGAGGCAAAAGGAGTGAAACCCAAGCGCGCGATATAAGAAAGAGAGAAAGTGGTGTGAAGAACGGGGCATTTGTCAGTAAAAAAGAGATTTTTCCATGAGCGCTATTGTAATTGCTGACCAGATTCGCATTCCCTCCAAAGTAGACGACCTGAAATCTTTTCGCCGCTGGGTGCGTTCGCGGGGAGAATCGTTGCGCGGCTGGGTCTCGTTTCTCGGTGGGGAACTCTGGGTGGACACGAACATGGAGCAGCTCTTTACCCATAACCGCGTGAAAACTCGCTACGGCAATACCCTAGACAGTCTCGTGGAACGAAAAGAAACCGGTTATTACTTTTCAGACCGCGTGCTGCTCAGTAACCTTGCAGCGGACCTGTCCACGGAACCTGACGGCACGTTCGTTTCTTTTGCTGCTCTGGAGGCTGGACGGGTGCGATTTGTTCCGGGTGTTTCCGAAGGCTTCGTCGAACTGGAGGGAACTCCTGACATGGCCCTGGAAATCGTCAGCAGCTTTTCCGTCCGAAAAGACACCGAGATTCTTCGCGAACTGTACTGGCGAGCCAAAATACGGGAATACTGGCTTGTGGATGTTCGCAAAGTGCCCTTGCGATTCGATATCCTGCGCTACACCAGCCGCGGCTATGCCGCCACGCCTCGACAAGCAGGCTGGCTGAAGAGCAATGTTTTTGGAAAGGCGTTTCGGCTTGAAACTGCCGCCGATCGCCTAAGCAATCCAAGCTATCATTTGCTTGTCCGGGATTATTCAAAGTAAACGCCCGCGCGACATCCCACTCTTGAAGCGTCGAGGTAAACGCTTCGGCGCCGCTTGATAGGAGCACAACATGAAGTGGTTGTCCATATTCGCGATGTTCACCTTGGCTCTTACGGCAACCATCCCTCACGGGGCACAAGAGGGTAAGAAGCCGCACCACCTGGAAGGAACATGGCGGCTGCTGAAGTGGAAAGTTGGTAATGTGGATGAAGGATACCCGGTTTCACCACGACAATCTCGCCAAGCACGGGGTTACACCTGAAGAGGTGTTGGAGTGCTTGCAATCGCGGCGCCGTCAATATCGGCGAAGAGTCCGCAAGGGTGTTTATCGCCTCCTGGCCCAGACAGGGGCCGGGAGGTATTTGGAACTGGTGTTTGCAGATTATCCCGATGAGATCTTTGTGTTCCACGCGATGGACGCGAGGCGCCGCGACATCCGCTTGTTAAAGCGGAAAGGAAAAAGCCGATGAATAAAACACGCGCGCAGCGCAAAGCGGCTGACCAAATCCCACCGCCTCCAGGGTTGGAGGAAGGCTACGATGCCATTATCGAATATCACACAAAGTATTCGATGGAGGAATTGGAGAAAGCCGGCTATCTCGAAGAAGTGTCGGAGGAGGAGTGGCGCGAAGTGCAGGCGGCGGCAACATATCAATTGCTGTGCATGCAGGGCTTGCGGCTGAAGCTGGCGCGAGGCGATTGCTTGCGCCTCGCCGCACTTGCAGCCCGCCAAGATTTGCCAGTGGACAAGCTTGTCAAGCTTTGGATCAAACAACATTTGCGCGGCACGGCAGCGCCACGAAAAGGAGAAAGAAATGCACAACGAACAGCGTGAGATTCGTTAAACAAGGCCAATGGCCCTCAATGATAAGGAAAACTCTCATGGTTCGGCGGAAAAAGCTTGACATCGCATGGCCGTCTAAGACCTGAAGCTGCGGCCTGGATTGGAAGTCTGGGAAGTTGAGTATGAAACCAATTCGAGTTCATTATGCAAACCTCGCTAAACATAATATCCTTCCTCAAGAGGTCCAAGGGGTGTAGTCGCTCCAGCATCGTAAATTAAGCCGCGAAACGCTGGAAACCAT
>CAZFGM010000184.1:0-11438 GCA_964518515.1 uncultured Alcaligenaceae bacterium
GTGTTTTGGGCCGGCGCGACGAAGCGGGGCCGTGGGCGAAAGCCGCCGCCGAGACCGCCCAGAACCTGCCCAACCCCCAAATCCGCTGCATCGCCTTCTACAGCTACGCCGACCAGCTGGGTGGCCTGGGCCGGCCCGAGGAAGCGGAGCCGTGGGCGAAAGCCGCCGCCGAGACGGCCCAGAACCTGCCCAACCCCCAAACCCGCTGCATCGCCTTCTACAGCTACGCCAACATCCTGCGTCGCCTGGGCCGGCGCGAGGAAGCGGAGCCGTGGGCGAAAGCCGCCGCCGGCTGCGTGACCTGGGCCGGCGCGAGGAAGCGGAGCCGTGGGCGAAAAACGCCGCCGAGACGGCCAAGAACCTGCCCGACCCGCACACCCGCTGCATCGCCTTCTACAGCTACGCCCACCTGCTGGGTGGCCTGGGCCGGAGCGAGGAAGCGGAGCCGTGGGCGAAAAACGCCGCCGAGACGGCCAAGAGCCTGCCCGACCTGCACACCCGCTGCATCGCCTTCGACAGCTACAGCCACCTGCTGCGTGCCCTGGGGCGGAGCGAGGAAGCGGAGCCGTGGGCAAAGCGCGCTGTGACACTAGCAACAGAGCTACCCGATCCTCACACCAGGTGCAATGCCTGGGAATCACTTGGACTCGTGCGGATGGACCTGGGCAAGTGGCCACTGGCTCTGGGCGCCTTTCGAGAAGCGGCGCAGGCGCTCTTGCAATCGCTGGAAGGCAACCGCTGGCCTCGGGGCGTCAGTGAGTTTTTGCGCTATTACAGTCAAGTGTTCGACCGGGGTCTTCTTGCGAGCGAAAAGGTGCTCCAACGCCACGACGACAAAGGCCTGTGGACGGCGTTGGAATTTGCTGATGGCCTCAAGGCGATTGCCATCCGCGAAGGACTGCGCCGGCACGCCAGTCAACCCCTGAAGACTGGCCGGCAGACGAGCTGGCAGCCCGGGCCGGCCGCCTGGGAAGACCTGTTCCACCCGAACAGCGCCACGGAAGGTCCACCGCGCCCGGCCCCGAAAAAGGTCGAGGCGAAGCGCGTCGCGGTTCGCGGTGCCCGCACGGCGGGCCAAGCTAGGCCCGCCTCCCCGACTATTCTCGAGCTACCGGAAGACCTCTCCCCTCGAAAAGGTGCCTTCGCCCGGCTCGCCAAGCGGCGCGACCTGGCCAAGCTATTGCCCGATCGCCATACGGTGCTGATCGTCTGTCATTTTTTGGACGACCGGTTATTCCTCCTGCCGGTGCGCAAGCAACCCGGCGGGGAGCCGGAGGTAATTCATGATGAAAAGGGTTTCCTGTCCCTGCCTGAGGCGCGGGAACCGCTGGCTCAACTTGCACGGGATCTCCGTCGATTGCTCAATGTCATGGTCGAACCCCACCGGTGCGGCATCCCGGAACTCGAAGAGCTGGAGCCAGACTACTACATTCGATTGTCGGCGAAAGACCTGCGCCGCGAGCTGGCCGTACTGGCCGGCAAGGGCGACCCGGCCAGCGCGGAGCGGCCGCCGCAACTCGTCCCCCTGGACATGGACGACATCGTGCAGCGCCTTGGCGAAGTCCTGCGCCTGGATCAGTTGCTCGACCGAATCGAGCCCGACCGGAGCAAGTGGGCCAAGCTGCACCTGGTGCTGCTGCCGGACGGCCCCTTGTACCAGCTGCCGCTTCATGCCGCGCCGGTGCCGGGATTGCCTAAGTTGCCGTTGATCGATGCCGTTGCCTCGGTGCGCTACAGCCTGTCGCTGCGGACCCTTCTCATTCAGCACGGAATCGAGAAGAAACACGGCGAAGAAAAAGACGACCCCCGCATGCGCGGGGTGATGTTTGTCAGCCCCGACGGCGTAGACTATCCCCGGCTCTCGCTGGCGCCCGAGGAGGTTGCCAGAGTGATCGTCGAATCGCCGAAGGATTCCTGGCGTATTTTCGGCGAGCGCGGCGGCAACGAATGGCTGGCCACGCGAAAGAACATGCGCTCTTACCACCCGACGCCGAACCTCTTGTGGGCGGCAGCCCACGGCGGAATGCTCCGGGACCGGATCAAGCTCAGGGACGGGACGCGAAAGAGCGTGGTTGCGCCTTCATTGTGGCTCCACGGCCGGCCCCTCAGCACCGCCCGGCTGGTGGCCGAGGGCTATGATTTGCGGCGGGTCGAGTTATGGCATAACAACTGCTGTCTCTTGGGCCGGTTGGAAGAGCGGGAGGAGAGCCGGCAAGTGGAAGGCTACGTCGCTGCCTTGACTTTGGTCGGCCTCCGGCGCGTGTCGAGCGCTCTGTGGGAGTTGGGCGATCACGCGGCCACCGAGTTCGCCCGGCACTACATTCCAGCGCTTTTGCGGAATGTTTTCCGCCCAGGCATGCGCAGTCCCCATGCGTTCGCCATCGCCCTGAAAGAGGCCTTGGCCAGTTTCCGGCGGGCTGATAAGCGTCGCTTCGATCACGAGTTTTTCTGGGCCCCGTACACGCTGTACGGCTTGGGGTAATCAGTTCGATTTGTACACTGGACGTCGAGGGCGAACACGGCGCCTGTCTGGCTCTTCGACGAGTCGATCGTTTGGCCTATCTATCATCGGTAGTTCCGGCAGATTGATGACTTTATGTTCCAATTTCACGACGGGAGAAGAGAAGGAAACGATTCGGAGATCGATAAGGTGCTTCAAGGCAACCTCGTACAACAGTGCCAGGTCGCCTCCACTCGCGTATCCACCCTCCAGGAACATATTTCTGAGTTCCTTGGCCGCCATTTTCCTCTTCGGCGCCTCCAACAAGAGTGTGAGCAGGAAGATCTCGGCCCTGTTCAGCGGGTGCACTCCGGTGATGCCAATGCAAATCGCTTGAATGACGGCGGCAACGGTTCCGATGACTCCCCCCGCAAAGCTGCCAACGATTGTGCCGACCACTCCACCCAGGATTTTTCCAACCTGGACGCCCCAAGCTTTTTTGCCAAGACCGAGCACCGTCCTCACGCTCGATGGCATGGCTTGGATGCTGAGCTTTCGCAGCTTCATGAGATCCTTTTCTTGTTTCGCGGAAAGGGTCAGTTCACCCTCCACAGAGATCAATCGGGATTCTCCTGTGGGCTTCGCCTTTTTCGTTATGGTTGCGTTCGCTTTCATATGCTATTCCTTCTTCGTGGTTGTACTGATTTTGCCGGAAGGGGACTCGGACGGTTTCTTGAATAATTGAATACGGTGCGCCAGCGCACTCGCGACAAGGGCGTGGAAGGACATTTTTTCCCACTTTATCAGAAAATCAGCCGCTTGCTCGCGATTCTGTTCCTCGGAGGCGCCGTGGGCAGGCGAGAAGAGCAGCGGCTGATTCCGGTCCGGAAGGAAAAGCAGCAGCGGGGCATCGAGGTGCGTTTTGCGTCCGCATGTGCAGGTTAATTCATGGAGGCGGTCCGCACATGCCATTTCCAGCAGATCGGGCCGGTCGGCGGCGTCCACGATCAGCCACACTGGCGCGGTCAACTCGCGGCCGCACTCGGGACAGGCGATGGTGACGGACTGGCTGTGCGAATGCGAAGATGTGCCGGCCATCGGGCCATTCCTCGAGGTGTGGACAAGCGTCGCTAACCGTGACGAGGTCATTGTACCCGCCGTCTTGCGAGGCTTGCAAGGAGGATCCAATGGAAACATCGGCAACGAATGTGCTGATACGGGAAGCCCGGTCAAGCCGGGCGTGTTCACCGGGGCGCCGGGGATGATGGAGGAACCGGAATCCGGGCAAATGACCTCTAATTCTACCATTCCAGCGCGCGTATTTTGTAGCTCCGTTGTGCCACCTGTCACGGGAAAATGATCGGTACGGAGCGCTGTGAGAATGTAAGCAACGAGAAGAAAAGATCTTGCGACGCCGTCACGTACCGATCAAAGGGGCTCCTGAAAATGATCGGTACGGGCCATTCTTTTGGCCACGGGGTTCATCACCGTGGCACATGATGCCGCGCCGGGAGTCCGGTGATCTTGGCGAGGGTTTTTTTGGGCATGGGGTGCGTGTGACTAACTGACGCGAGTGGGCTTTTCCTTTCCGTAAGGTTGGACCTTGTCGTTGTTTAAGTCGGCTGCTACTCGCGACAGGGGGCAAGCAAAACCGTAAGAAGGGCGTGGACAGTGTTTAAAGGGGGCCTGTGCGTGAACATGAGACTCACGGCCACTTTTTTTGCCATAAGACATTTGATAGTAATTGGTTGTGTTTTTACCCATGAGTACCAAGTTTAACTTGGTACTCTGGTCCAACTGTCAACCTCAGGTTGGTGTGGAATGGGGGGTTTTGAGAAAGTCCCCGTCAGGAGGGAGGTGAGGTTGTCGCGTGTCAGAGGGTTCTGGGGTGAAGCCTTGCCTCTTTTCTGACCGGAGGTCCGTAGGGCTTGCAACGCCGAGTTGCCGCTGGAAGGGCTGCGGCTGGCGGTGCTGTCGGCGTGCGAGACCGGCCCGGGCGAGTTGACCGAGGGCGAAGGCGTCGAGAGCCTGACGCGGGCCTTTCACCTGGCCGGTTGTCCCAACGTCGTCGCCAGCTTGTGGAAAGTCAACGACGCGGCCACGGCGGCGCTCATGAACAAGTTCTATCACGAATTGTGGGTGAACGGCAAATCGCCGGCCGAGGCGCTGCGTCTGGCGCAACTGACGATCTACCGTCATCCCGACCGCATCCCGGCCCTGGCGGGCGAGCGTGGCCGGCCGCTGCTGGAAAAAGCCGTGCGTCTGCCGGAAACCCCGCCCCCCACCGCCGGCCGCCGCGCCGACACCAAGCTGTGGGCCGCCTTCGTTTTGAGTGGACTGGGGAGATGAATCAGGGCGGGGCGGGGGATTTTTCGCTCCTGGACGATGGCTTCACCAGGGTGCTTTCATTATCGAGATCGGTGCGAATGCGAATCGGGCGGCGGAGCTCGCCGGGCTGCTTGGCCTCGAGGTGGAAGACGAGAATATGGGCTTCCTGGGCCAAGGCGGGCAGCTCGACCTTGAGGCCGTCGCCGTGGCCCTCGATGGCGGTGATGCGGAAGGCGCGGTTGCCGCGCACGAATACCCGCACTGTCTTGGTCTCGCCGACTTTGAGGACCTTCAGGTTCACGACGGGTGGGGCCACGGTCAGGCTGGCCTGAATCTTGCCATCCACCCACATCCCGGCCCTGGCGGGCGAACGTGGCCGGCCGTTGTTGGAAAAAGCGCCGTAGCCGATGCCGCCAAATTGCTTTTCAAGTTGTTTGCCCGTTCATTCTTCTCGGTTGCCGTAGTCATTGTGCATGATGAGGTAATTCAGCACTTCTTTGGCGACAACGGCGAGGTTCGGAACATAATTCTTCCCCTCCTTGGTCACAAGGCCCAGACCCTTGTCACCGGCGTAGAAGACTTGCGGCGCCGATTCGGGATTGCGTACCGAGCTTTCCACGAACCTGACCGGGGCAACGAACTCACCGCCATCGGCACGGAGCCGGAGCGCCGACAGATCTTCAAACGCTATCACTGCCTGAGCCAACCCGGCTTCACGTAGGCAGCAAACCAAGACAAACAGCGATCTCCCTGCGATCCCATTCATGGTGAAGGGGACCAGGGAGATTCTGCGCTTTTACGCCCTTTTTCAAGGAGAATAGCCATGTTTCAATCACGCTGGGGATTTCATCCTTGCGACTACCAGACCTTCCGCAAGCTGAAACTCCTGATTCAGGTGTACCTGCAAACCGTCCGCCTGGCCCACGCCTGGCAGCGCTGGAAGCGGAAAGACCCGCACAACCGGGTCATGCGCCGCCGCATCCGCAACGACAAAGGACAGACCATCGGGTACGAGCCGCCGGTGCCCATGCCGGAACCAAAAATCTGTCCGGTCTTCTCCCAGAAGGTTTTCGAGAAACGGAAACAAAGATTCTTGCAAGGGACCTATCGCCAAGGAAAACCCGTGGCGGCCTACCTTTATCTTCCGTGTAAGGCGGATGACCACAGTGGCCGGACGGAAAAATTCCGCGCCGGGCCTCTCCTTGATTTCGCCCCGGACGGCCGGCCCATCGGTCTGGAAATCACCGCGCCTCGAAAATCACCCTGGCTGTCATTAATCAGGCGTTGGCGAGTTTGCACCAGGAACTGGTCACGGCCGGCGAGTTGGCTCCCCTGCTGGCCGCCTGATTTTTCTTCTTAGGCGAGCGGCAGGACATAAAATACCCGTAGCCGCAGGCTTTAGCCTGCGACCGACGCAGGCTAAAGCCGGCTAAAGCCTGCGGCTACGGGTGATTTCCTATTGCCGTTCGCCTTACGCCAGTATCGCCCGTACGACGTGGCCATGCACGTCGGTCAAACGGAAATCGCGGCCGCCGAAACGGTAGGTCAGCCGTTCGTGGTCCAATCCCAACAAATGAAGAATGGTAGCGTGCAGATCGTGAATGGTGACGATGTTTTCGACCGCGTGCATGCCAAGCTCATCGGTGGCCCCGCAAATCGTGCCGCCGCGAACGCCGCCGCCGGCCAGCCACACGGAAAAGCCTTCGGGATGATGGTCCCGGCCGTCGCGGGTCGGTGCGTGCGGCGTGCGGCCGAACTCGCCGGCCCAGAGGATCAAGGTTTCCGCGAGCAGGCCCCGCGATTTCAAGTCCTTGATCAAGCCGGCGATGGCCTGGTCGGTGACGAAGGCGTTCTGCTCATGGCCGCGCTTCAAATTGCCGTGCTGGTCCCAGGTGCCGTTGCTGGCGGCCAGGCTGGGGCAGTTGACCTCGACGAAGCGCACGCCGGCCTCGACCAGACGGCGTGCCCGCAGACACTGGATACCGTATTGCCGCTTGACCGCGTCAGTCGAATCGATGCCGTACAGGGCCTGGGTGGCTCGCGTTTCCCGGCTCAGGTCGAGCACGTCGGGGACCTGGGATTGCATGCGGAAAGCCAGCTCGTGGTTGCGGATGGCGGATTCGACGGCATCGCCGGCGCCGAGCGCGCGGGCGAACTCCTGATCCTGCCGGCCGACCAGGTCGATGAGCGTGCGCTGCAAGCGCGGGTTGTCCGATGCCGGCACGACGTTGTCCAGGGGCGTGCCCTGGGCGCGGAGGATGGTGGCCTGGTGGCTGGCGGGCAGAAAGCCGCTGCAAAAATTCTCCATGCCGCCGCACGGCACGACGTCGTAATTGAGGACGACGAAGCCGGGCAGGTTGCGGTTTTCGCTGCCCAGGCCGTAAGTCACCCAGGAACCGAGGCTGGGCCGGCCGGCGGCGTTATTGCCCGTGTGGAGCAGCAACACCCCCGTCGAGTGCAGCGGTAAATCCGCACGCATTGACCGGATTACCGCCAGCTCATCCGCGCAAGAGGCAATGTGCGGAAATAACTCGCTGATCGGCAGGCCGGATTGCCCGTGGCGGTGGAAGCGCCAGGGGCTTTTCAGCCACTTGCGATTGCCCCGATAGGTTTGGCCGTCGTGTCGATCCAGTCCCGGCTTGGGATCGAACGAATCGACATGGGAGACGCCGCCGTCCATGAAGCAGAAGATGACGTTTTTCGCCCGCGGCGGGAAATGCGGGCTGGGCAAGCGCTCGCCGGGGGCCGGTTCGGCTTGGCCTCGCTCGGCCAGCAGCGCCGCCAGGGCTACAAGGCCAAAGCCGTTGGCCGAGGTGCGCAGCCATTCGCGGCGAGAAGGGAAAAACGGTTTTCGGCCTGGACAACTTACGTTCATGGGGCCTCGCTTCCCGTTATTCGGAGGAGTCACGATGGAAACATCGTGGTGACGGTCTCCCAGACCCGAACCAGAAAATCCTCATGTGCATTCTCCGGTAGAGAGATGACCTTTTTCAACTTGTAGCCGCTTTGGAATTTTGAATTTTCGATTCTTCTTCTGGCATCGTCCTTTTGCATTAACTCCTTAAGGGCTTGTTCAACCGCCTTTTTGATGTCCAGTCTCTTGGCTTTCGTCGGTTTCACAAGCTGAATCGAAAACTGACTCAAGAAACCTTCCGCTTGTTGCTGCCACTTTTCCACTTGGTCCATTCGATTGTTGATAATTCCCAGAATTGCTCGGTAGTGGTGGCTAAGGGCCGGAGCAAGTTCATCGACCAGAGAGTTAATGAACGCTTCCCTAGTTTTGGACATCGCATAGCGCTTCAACTGGGCCTTGACCTCTTCCTGGATCAGGTGAACCAGTCTCCTTTGCTTTTCCATTGCCTTTCTCAAATTTTTTTATGGCCCAAGAGAATAATCCAATAACCATTCTAAGCTATGCCGTGCGAGGCGGTCCAGCAGCCCGGGGAGAAAAAATTGCCCGCCATGGCCATGGGCCGGCAACAATAAACAGAAAACGTCGGGCAGGGGACGTTATGGTCAAGTCTTCGGCGGCTGGCCGGCGTCGCCCGGTTCCTCGGATTTCGCTTCGGGCGAGGGCGTTGGCGTTTCGATCGGCGTGGGTTCCGGGGCCTGGCTTTCCGGGGCCGGCGTTTCCCGTTCGGGAGCTTGTTCTTCTTCTTCCACCTTGGGGGCGGGGGCGGCCTTCTTGACCTTGGCCTTTTCGCCTTCCTTGAGAAGTTCGAGGAAGGCGGTGCGGCCGGCGTCGCCGAGGCGGCGCTGGTGGCGCTTGATGATGCGCGTGTAGCCGCCCGACCGGTCGGCGAAGCGCGGGCCGATTTCGGCGAATAGTTTGGCCAATACGGTGCGTTCGTCCGCGTCCTTATCGTTACCGGGCTTGACCTCGGCGTTGGCCGACGGCCCGAGCCGGGACAGGGCCAGGCGGCGGGCGTGCAGGTCGCCTTGCTTGGCCAGGGTGATGAGCTTTTCCACGAACGGCCGCACCGCCTTGGCCTTTGCCACCGTGGTGATGATGCGCTCATGGCGAATCAAGGCCATGGCCAGGTTGCGGAACAGGGCCAGACGATGGGAAGCATTGCGGCCAAGTTTTCGGCCAGCTTTTCGGTGACGCATGGTAGTTCTCAAAAAATTCGAAATTCGAATATCTTTGACAAATTCGAAATTCGAATACCGAAATTCGAAACAAATTCAAAATTAAAAATCTAAAATTCGAAACAAATTCAAAATTCAAATATCAATCGCGCCGGGTTTATATGTTTTTTTTCTTTCGAATTTCGAATTTGTTTCGAATTTCCGCGGCGACGCAAGGCCAACGGGAATTTTATCTCAAAATCGAATTTTAGCCGCGGCGTAATGCTGTCGGCATCTTCATCCCCAGGTGCAAGCCGCGCTCGGCGAGCTTGATTTTGACTTCCTTCAAGGTGGTTTCGCCGAAGTTGCGGACCTCGAGCAACTCCTCGTCGGTGCGGATGACCAGGTCGCGGACCGTGGTGATGCCTTCCGATTCGAGGCAGTTGGTGGCCCGCACGGACAGCTCGAGTTCGGCCAGGCTCATGCCGAGCTTGCGTTCGAGATCGTGATCGACCTGATCGCCGGCAACGACAGCTTCGCCGCCCTCTTCCAGGGCCATCTCGGGGCCAGGTTCGGCATACTGGATGAAGGGGTTCAGGTGCTTGCGCAGAATCTTGGCCCCTTCCACCAGGGCCAGATGGGGGCTGATGGTGCCGTTGGTCCAGATTTCCATGACCAGCTTGTCGTAGTTGGTCCGCTGGCCGACGCGGGTTTCCTCGATCTCGTACTTGACGCGGACGACCGGCGAAAAGCTGGAATCGACCGGGACGATGCCGATCTCGCGTTCCTTGCCGGCGTTTTCCTCGGCGGTATGGTAGCCGCGGCCGTTCTCCACGGTCATTTCCACGTTGAACGGCACGTCATCGGTCATGGTGGCGATGATGTGCTCGCCGTTGATGATCTGCACCGCTTCGTCGGTGGTGATGTGGGCGGCCTTGACCACCCCCCGGTCGTGCCGGTCGATGCGGATGACCTTGGGCTGGTCGCTGGAGTTCTTCACCACCAGGCTCTTGATATTGAGAATGATGTCGGTGACGTCCTCGACGACGCCGGGGATGGTGGTGATTTCGTGCTGCACCCCCTGAATCTTGACGCGGGTGACGGCGCTGCCCTCGAGGCTGGACAACAGGATGCGGCGCAAGCTGTTGCCGACGGTGACGCCAAAGCCGCGCTCGAACGGCTCGGCAAAAAACTTGCCATAGGTGTCGGTCAAGGTTTCCCGTTCGCTGGTCAGACGGTTGGGCAGTTCCAGCCCACGCCATTTGATACGCATAAGGAAAGCCTCCACGGGGAAAAGATGACTTCGGAAACCTCCATGACTTCCGAATCGGCAGTCGCAGAAGAAGAGAAGGAGAAAGATGAAGATTAAGAGTATGAAGATGAGTAAGAGCAAGATGAAGAGAAAGAGAAGGACTGCTTTGAATCATACTCTTAATCTTTATCTTCCTCCTCATCTTCTTCCTACTCATAATCCTATTCTTAATCTTTCTCTTTTTCCGCCAATTGCTGCCAATTTCATGCTAACTAATTTTACAAACTACTTGGCAACTTTTTAGCGGCCGCTGAATTCGATGATCAACTGTTCCTGCAGTTCCTTGTCCTTGGTCAGGCGCGGATCGACGTCGCTGCGGGTCGGCAAGCGGGTCAGCCGGCCTTCCGGCGGGTCGGAGCCGGTGATTTCCAGGAAGTCCGGAATGGGTTGCGGGTGATTCTGCTGATTCAGCTTCACCAACTCGACCGTCTTGGGCCGGTTTTTAATGGTCACCTGGTCGCCCGCTTTGAGCAGGATGCTGGGAATGTTGCACATCCGGCCGTTGAGCTGGACATGGCCGTGACCGACGATCTGGCGGGCGGCGGCGCGGGACGGGGCGAAGCCGAGCCGGTGCACCACGTTGTCCAGGCGGCGCTCCATGATGCTCAACAGCACTTCGCCGGTGTTCTCCGGCGAGCGCGAGGCCAGCTCGAAGTAACGGCGAAACTGGCGCTCGAAGAGGCCGTAGAAGCGCTTGAGCTTTTGCTTTTCCCGCAAGCGCACGCCATATTCGCTGGTCTTGCCGCGGCGGGCGCCGTGCATGCCCGGCGTGGTGTTGCGGCGTTCAAAGGCGCACTTGGGGCTTTCGCAACGGGCCCCTTTCAAGTACAATTTGAGCCCTTCGCGACGGCACAGCTGGCAGACGGAATCGAGATGACGTCCCATATCAAAAGTCAGGAATCAGGAGTCAGGAATCAGAAATCAAGGAGTCCGAAGTCGGAAGTCACTGATTCCTGACTCCTGACTCCTGACTCCTGATTACACGCGGCGTTTCTTGGGCGGCCGGCAGCCGTTGTGCGGCAGCGGCGTGACGTCTTCGATGGCCTTGACGTTCAGCCCCGCCGATTGCAGGGCGGTGACGGCCGATTCGCGTCCCGAGCCGGGACCCTTGACGCGGACTTCGATTTCCTTGAGGCCGAACTTGGTGGCCTTTTCCGCCGCCGTTTCGGCGGCCCGCTGGGCGGCGAACGGCGTGCTCTTGCGGCTGCCCTTGAAGCCGACCGTGCCGGCCGAGGCGAAACATAACGTGTCGCCGTTCGTATCGGTGATGGTCACGATGGTATTGTTGAA
>CAZFGM010000185.1:0-11404 GCA_964518515.1 uncultured Alcaligenaceae bacterium
TGCCTGATCGTTACTTGCGAATCGGCGCAGACGTCAGAATCTCAAAATTCCACACGGCCCCGCACCTTTTCTTCTCCGGAACAGAGATCCCCAGCTGAAGGTAACGAACCGCCTGCCGAATAATTTTCGCAAGTTCCCGCGTCTGTTGAGCCCATGAAAAACACTCCATAGCCCAGCATTGCACCACTATATGCGGTGGTGGACGGACCCCTTGGGTGCAGGCCAGCGAATCCCGCGTCATAAAATTGGCCTTTCGGCGCGAAATGATCAACGAACTCTTCCCGAGAAAAGTGATCCTTCAATTCGGCCGCCTTATCGCGCAGATTTCGGAGAACGGTATCCTCCTTTGTTGAAAGCACCGCGTCAAGTGAGGGAATTAGATCCTGGCGAGCGTTTTCGAACGCCTCCCCCGCAGCTTTTGCGGGTTTTTGGAGGTCCATTGGTTCAGAAAACCCGGCCCGCCGGAATATTTCATCCTTGACTGCTTCGTAACTGTACTCAGCCCAAGAACCGGCAGTTCTGTTAGCGAAAGTCCCCATTCCACCAAATTCAGCATCGAAATGCTCGCCTGGGTTCTTAGGACGAAGCCCTTGAACATAAATATTGGAATGGTAACCCAGCCAAGACCCCGACCACGCAAGTCCAACCTGGTGGCAGACCTCAAGGACTTCCTTTGGTTCGGCGATCATAACGAAGGGTGGAATCGCTCACCTCGGTTACAAGGAGAGCGGTCGCCGGTTGGTGGTCGAGGTAATCTTCACGAGAACCGGAAACCACGGCAATATCCGGATTGGGTGCCGAGTCTTGTTCGAGCGCTAAGGGGGCCTGGGTTCTCAGCCAAAAACCCGGGCCAAATGCTGCTTTTTCCAGGCATTTGCCGGCCTTGTCGATGACCGCGTAATGGCCCAAATTTTGTTTGGCCATTTCGATGATCTCTCCGCGGATCAACTCCACGTTCTGGCCGAGAAAACAGCCCAGGTCCATCAACCTGTAGTATTCTTCCCGGCTCCAGCGCCGCGCCATGGACAAAGCCTCCGTTAGTTACCCCGTTTCACTTAACTCGGGCCAGGCCAGTGGAAGCCATTCCTCTCTTATGGGTTCGGCGGCGAAGTGCAGATGAGGATTTCCAGCGATTCATCACCGGTATTTTCCACCCCGTGTTCGCACCACGGCGGCAGATGGATGAAGGTGCCGGCTTGGACTTCGACCTTCTTGCCGGCCAGGGTCATCGTGCCCTGGCCCTTGAGGATGTAGTAGCACTCCTCGTTCTCGTGGCTGCCGGGCGCGAGGGCCACGTGCGGCGGCACGAAGAACACGACCAGGCCGAAGTTCTGGGCCGGCGCCTTGGGGTTGGACGGGTGCACCACGCGCACGCCGACGCCCTGGCACTGGCCATACTGCACCGGGCAGCCGTCCTGCACGGTGACGATGTTCGGCGGCACCGGCTGGGCCGGCTTGGCAATCTTGCCCGGACCGGGGTAGCCCTTGAACGGTTTGATCTCGGCCATGACTTTGTCCTCGTTGGTGGGTTGAACGATTTTTTCTTGGAAATCAGGGATGTTCCAGGAATGTTCCCTTTCTCTCCCCTATGTTGGAAATCCTCGCGTTTTGTCCCTCAACTCAGCGCAGCAATCAAGAGTCCGAGGATTCCTGCCAGTAATGCAGGAATCACAAACATGCTGACCAAAAGCAAAAGCGGACGGATTTGTTTTTTCAGAGCCAAGAAGAGGCCAACTCCGAAAAACAAAGACCCCAGAAAACAGGCACTGGCCCCAACCATTGCAAAATAAGCACCCCAGTTAGAGCCTTTCTTTGGCTGGGGCGGCTCGTAAATGAGGATGTAATAGGCCAGACCTCCAAAATTCAGCCAGAAAACGACGGCCGTCAAGCCATACAGCGGCCCAAACAACCATGCCAGCGTCCATGGCTTTTTGCCGGACGTTCCCGGGCCGGTCAAGGCCCCGCCACACGACGGACACGTTCCGGTGCGGGCTTCCGCATCGGTCAACGGCATCTGGCAATGCGAACAGCGAATCAGAGGCATTTGGCTCTCAGCTCGCAGGGGAGTCAGTCGTCAGTCCTGCACGGTCACAATGTTCGCTTGAACCGGTTCGGCCGGCTTCGCAATCTTGCCCGGACCGGGGTAGGCCTTGAACGGTTTGATCTCGGCCATGACTTTTTCCTCGTAGGTGAGTATCCAGTTGGGAATACCCCTTTCGCGGCGAAAGCTCGCCCGATAGTTTGCGAGATTCACTATTTGTTCAAGGCCTTGGCAATGGAGGCGGCCACCTGTTCGCCCAGGGCTTGCGAGCCGGCGTCGGTGAAGTGGACGTTGGCCGGCCGTTGCAGCTTGGCCAGGTGCGGCCGCACGAAACCGTACAGATCGTTGACGGTCACCCCGTTTTCCGCCATCACTTTCTTGGCCACGGCGTTGTAGGCGATCACGTCCCCATTCTGGCGCGGCGGGCTGACCTTGGCGTCCGGCACCGGCGTCGTACTCGCCCAGATCAGCTTCGCCCCGGTCGCCTTCATCCGCTTGACGAGGGTGCGCAGATTTTTCTCGTACTGGTCGATGGGCACCTGGTGCTTGCCCTTATCCATCTTGAGGTCGTGCAGGCCCCAGTTGAAGTGGATAACGTCCCATTTGCCGTCGCCAAGCCACTTGTCCAGTTTGGCCAGGCCATTGCCGGTCGGCCCGCCGTTGACCGGAATGCGGTGGACGTTGGCCTTGCCGTCGAGCCGTTGGCGCGTGGGCACGGTATAGCCAATGGAAATCGAGTCGCCGATGAGCAAGACGCGCGGCAGCTTGGGGTTGTCCTTGATTATTTCACAGGCGGGATCGGGTTTTTTCTTCTTGTCCTGCCCGCGCGCTTCCGAGAAAAAGAAACCGACCCCAACCATGACCCAAATGGCCCAGCGCATGATGCTTCTCCCTTCAGGATGTCGGTGACGAGCGATGAAAGTGCACGTGTTTCCAGCGTCCGTCCTGGCGCTGCCAGACGCGGGTTTCCTCGAAGGCCCGCGTGTACGACATGCCCTCCGGGCCCAGGCGTTGGTTCAGGCGGACATAGGTGACCACGGCCACGTCGCCCATGAGGCGGACGCGCGGCGAACACAAGGTCGTTTGCTGCTGTCCCTTGACGCCGCCAAGAATGAAATAATAGCGATGGAAATCGAGTCCTTCCACCAGTTGTCCCCGGCCCTCCGGCTCAAACGCCGTCAAGGTTGGATCGCACAGCTCTTGATAGGTGGTCCAGTCGGCCCGGGCGATGGCGTCCAGGAGGCGCTGGCTGAGGTCGAGCAATTCTTGGCTGGCAGGGTCGGGCATCAAATCTCCGGATTGTTCCTGGGACGTCATTTCAACCGCTCGCAGCAGGGCCTGCCCAGGTTGGCAATTTTTGGAGTGCGGCGTGCGTCGCCGCTTTGGGTCCGGGCGTACATTTCGTGGCCCTGCCGATCGAAAGTGGCGACCATGCCATAAATCCAAAGCGGCGACGTACGCCGCATTTCAAAAATGGCCCGGCATCTGGCAGGGTCCTCCCTGCGGACCTTTCTGTCAATTAATAAAGATAGCCTAACCGGCCCGATGGACCACGGGTCCGGAAAAAAAGCCGGGTGATTTTTTCCAGTAGGGTTGACAGAAAGGACTTTGCCAGGGGAGTCTCGGTTTTCCCACCTTGACAACGGGGAAAACCATGCGAAACAATGCCTGAAGATCATGCCGGAAATCGCCGGCGGCTTGGCGTGATACCCGCCAACAAGGTCGCGCTAAGCCACCGGCGGCAGGAAAGGTTGCATCATGCGGGTTTTCAAAGTGGCCTTGGCTCTGACGGTTTTCCTTTTGGCTCTACCCGCTTGCCGGAAAGACAAGGCCAAGGTTCTTCCGGTGGAGAAAAACGCGGAAGAACTTACTCCCGAGCAAGCCCGCCAGGCCCTGATGGCCATGCTGGAGAAATCCGAGGCCTCGACCCCATCGTACCTGCCGCTGTTATTGCCGCGCTTGCAGGCCGAACCCATCGTCAGCGGTGACCAACCCGGCCAGATCGCCATCGGTCCCTGGTGGTGCCACTTGCCGAAAAAAATCTTTACCGTGACTCTTTCCTTTCCCCGCGCCTTCCGCATGCAGGTCGAGGAAAGCGGGGGCGTTTTCGAGCGCAGCGGCGACGGCCGCTGGCGGGCCAGAATAACCTGGTGCAGTTCCAATCTGTGACTTGCCGGCGCTTCACGTGGAGCAGACTTTCCTGTCTGCTTGGCAGGCCGGAATGCCTGCCCCGCAATGAACCTCGCAAAAAATAATCGTAACCGTTCACCGCATCGCCCCCCTCTTGGAACTACTGGTACCGGGAAGCCGAGTTGGTAGGAAAGGTTGGAAACCTGTCCGGCAATGGTTGGACAGGTTACCAACCTGTCCTACGAGAAATGCCAGCGGTCTCATCCAACAACTGACTTTGCAATGAAGTGAACGGGTGTATACAATAATGAATTGAGGGGGTACAGTTTCTGTGCAAGTTGCTGTGCAAATCGTTCACCCCTCCGCCCTAAAAGGCCCCGGATAGCGGGTGTGCGGCGGTCCGCCACTGGCTGTCCGCAAAGAGGTAGGATAGGCTTCCAGCCTGTCCCAATAGGCCGATCTTGCCAAAACTCGATGTGGGCGACTAGGGGGGACAGGCTGGAAGCCTATCCTACGACACCGGTCAGCAGCGGCTTCAAGCTGCGGCCGTCGGTGCCGGCGGGAATCTTGGCGGCGGCGAAATCGAGGATCATCTGCGAAAATGCCAGGGATTACCTCACAAAACGCGAAGCGGGGGCGGCCCATTCGAATTGCACATGATTCTGGGCATTCTCAGGCATCTTCAGGAGGAAAAAGGCCCAGGCCCAGGGTAGAGGAGCAAAACCACACCCAGGACAATGGGGCGGACCTCGAAGGTATTTCGGCCCAGGTTGGAACCCCCCACGAAAGGATTTTCCGTTATTGCGGAGAATAGGGCCTGACGACCGCGGGGTATTCTCCGGCCAAGGTTTTTTTCTTGCCGGGCGGGTATTGTCCTAGGTAGGTTGGTGCTGTAGGATTGCGTTGCCTGAAATTCGCGGGAACAGCCTGTCGCGGGTCGGAATCATGCCTCCGCAACTGGTGGCCTTGACGGAAGGGCCCAACATTCTGCTGGACAAACCCATTCTGCTCATCGGCCGCCATCAAGAATGTGATATCCAGATTCAGTCGCGCAAGGTGTCGCGGCGCCATTGTTGTATTGCCCAGGTCAACGATCATCTGGTGGTCCGCGACCTGTGCAGCACCAACGGCATTCGCGTCAACGGCGTGCGCGTGCTGGAGGGGAGCCTCAAATCCGGCGATGAATTGACGATCGGCAACTTCCGCTACGAGGTCCGCTGGCACGCTCAACCCGGCGAGGCGGTCCTGCCGGGGGCGCCCGCGGAGGTCAAACCGGCCAACCCCCAACCTCCCGCCGCCGCCAAGGATCCGCTGGAATCCTTCGATCAACCGGTGCCGCTGGCGGATTCCGGCGGCCAGGCCGTTGGCCAAGGGCTGGCCGTGCCGGGCGGCCCCGATAATCCGGCCGACCCTGCCTACCTGGTTCCCAAAAACCGAAGCAGCAAGGAAATGAATTTGCCGTCGCCTCCGCCCGCCGGCTAAGAAGAGAGTGCAGCGCGGAAGGTAGAGCGCCGAAGTCAAAGCCCGGACCTTTCCCGTTCCTTTCTTCCCTGCCCACGCTTCACTCTCCACCCCTCCGCGCTGCACTCAACTTTCACGGCCACGGGTCCCAATCGCCCCAGTTGTCCAGGTACAGTTTCAAGGCCGGCAGCTCGGCCACCTTGGCTTGCAGCCATTCGCGCGACTTCAGCACTGCGACGTGCTCGTCCTCCAGCGTTAAATCCCCGGTCAGCACCCGCGTCCGCAGGAACACGAAATAGGTGTCGAGCGTGTCATACATGCAGTAGTCGTTGATTTCCTGCAGCTTGCCGGCCCGGTGCATCTCGTAGACCTGATGACCCTGGACGTCCATTTTTCCCGGCTTGCCCAGAAGCTTGGAGAGGAGGTTCAAGCCGCCGACAAGGCGAAAGGCGCCGTAGTTGGTCAGCCAGTCCATGATATCGAGGTGCCAGCCCTCAAAGCGGCGGCGGCCATTGGCGAAATGATCGCGGGCGCCGGCGCCGTAGCGGAAAGCCGCCAGCTCCAACAGCGGCAGGTCGAAGCCGCGGCCGTTGAACGTGACCAGCTTGATTCGCTCGCCATACTTGGCCCGGTAGCTGGCCAGGCCGTTCCAGAAGGCCTCGACGATCTTCCGCGGCCGATATTGGGGCGCATCCAGACAAGTCAGCGCCTGCAAGCGGAAATCCGCTCCGACACGCAGGACGCACGTCGCCACCGGATATTGAAAGGAAACCGGCAGAAAATCCGAGCCGCTGAGCGATCGCACGCGCGCCTCGGCCTGGGCCTTGTCGATCGCCTCTTCCGGGCCGAGCGCTTCCTCGGCGTACTTGACGCGGGCCAAGAGCCTGCCGTCCGGCACACTTTCGGTGTCGAAGACGAGGTAGGCGGGAGTTTCAATAGTTGCGGTGTCGGCGCCGGGCATGCTCAATCCTTTGCATCAAACGGAAGGATCGCCCGAAATCCCCGGAGTGGAGACAACGAAAGCATCCTTACTTTTTGCGACGGGGCAAGGGGAAAGATTTTATCCCTAATTCCTGGAATACTTTTTTTCGCAGGCGTAACACCTTTTCTATGGCAAGCTGGGCTTGGCGCGATGTGGCATATTTTCTGGGATAGCGAAAATCGACGGCGAAGTGCGTCATCGTTCCCAAGGGGCGCTTATGTGATTTCAAGGTGGGATACAGGGGCACCACCAAATCGAGGAGGGCCGCCAGGTCATGGGAACGGGGAATGGTAATTTTTTGTTCCTGCAACAAGGCCTTGAGAAACTTTTCCGCGGCTTGTTGACAATGGAAGCACTGGGCATCAAACAAAGGTGGATTAGCCCGGCGTAGTTTTTTGGCGACGGCGAGGTCGGCTTCCGCTTTTCGCATCCACTCCCTGGTTAGCTTTCTCATAAAGAACCTTTCCGCGCTGCATGACTTCGCGCAAGAAAAAATCCCCTTCCTTCAGCCGCCAGACCAGATTTCTTGGCTTCTCAACGATTACGTCCAAGGAAAAGGGCGGATCAACCGCCAGCCAGATGCGCACCGACTGGTCAATCTCGTTGCGTGCCGGCATGACCACCAAAAGA
The DNA here is from genome assembly GCA_964518515.1 of uncultured Alcaligenaceae bacterium. Lineage (GTDB taxonomy): Bacteria > Planctomycetota > Planctomycetia > Gemmatales > Gemmataceae > CAZFGM01. The sequence continues at coordinate 7,245 of CAZFGM010000185.1, forward strand.
TCCACATCGCTGTCCGGGTCGGGTTGGCCATAGGCATAAGAACCGAACAGGATGATTTTCTCCGGGTCAAAGCGCTCGGCAATCCATCGGGCGGTTTTGCGGATGGCCGCCTTGGTTATCAGACCCTGGCGATTCCGGACCCGCGACCAGGAAATATTAGGACTGGAAATAACCTTCATAATCGTATTGTACCGGGAATAATTCCGTCTTGCATTGGCCGGCGTAATAATCCAGCCCGCAGCGCCAGCAAGGTTCGACATGGGCATGGCATCTCAGGTTGCTGGCTTGGAAATCTGGATTCCTGTTGGAGGCGGATTCTCCAAGGCGACCAAGGCGGGGGAAGTTCCCTGCGGAAGCCCTTCCTCTTCCGGCGGCACCACCAGCAGCTTGCCCGACCATTCGCGCAGCCGTTCGATCAGAACGTAGAAGATGGGAACCAGCACGAGGGTGATGAGCGTGGACAGGACGATGCCGCCGATGATGCCGCGGGCCATGGGGGCGCGGGTTTCGGCCCCGGGGCCCCAGCCGATGGCCGCAGGGATGGCGCCGGCCACGGTGGCAACGGAGGTCATCAGGATCGGCCGCAGCCGGATCGGACACGCCTTGAGCACCGCCTCGGTCACGCTCAGCCCTTCCTTGCGCAGCTGATTGGTGTAGTCCACAAGAATGATCGAGTTCTTCTTCACCAGGCCCATGAGCAGGATCAGGCCGATCATGCTCATCATGTTGAGGGTGTCGCCGGTCAGCCACAAGGTGACCAGGGCGCCGGTGACCGCGAACGGCATGGCCATCAGCACGGTCAGGGGGTGGATGAAAGAGTTGAACTGCACGCCGAGAATCATGTAGGCGATGATGATGCCGAGCACCAGGGCGAAGATCAGGCTGTTGATGGTCTCGCGCATGGCCTGGGCGTTGCCGAGCTCGACAGCGGTGAAGCCGGTGGGCGGCATGATTTTCTGGATGATTTCCTGGCAGCGGGCGATGGCCTCGCCCTGCGAGACCTCGGCGGCCGGGCTGGCGGAAATTTGGATTTTGCGCTGGTGGTTGTACCGGTTGATGACGGGCAAGGTGGACACGATCTCCAGGCTGGCCACGTCGCCCAGAGGCACCAGGCGGTTATCGCTGGCCCGGATCGGCAGCGAAACGAGCTGGTTGGGGCTGGACCGCTGACTGAGCTGCAAGCGAACGCGGGCGTCGTAACGGCGGCTGCCTTCGGTATATTTGGCGACGCGTTTACCGCCGATGTGCACGTTGAGGGTATTGGCCACGCTGGCCATGGACACGTTGCGCAAGGCCAGCTGATCGCGGTTGGGCAGCACGCGGACTTCGGGCATGCCGGGACGGAAATCCACATCGATGTCCACGAACAGGCCGCTGGCGGCCATGGTGTCGGTGATTTCCTTGGCCAGGCGCGGAAGCTCCTTCCAGTCGCCCTGGAGGGCGAAATCGACGGGGTCGCCGCGCTGGGCCGTGAACCCCTCCGTCGATTGATCGCGCATGACGATGCGCAAACCGGGGATAGCGCGTTCCAGATCGGCGCGGACCTCGCGCATGATCTGCTGCTGGCGTTTACGACGTTCCTGCTGCGGCACCAGCTGCACGAAGACGTCGGCCTCGTTGATGAGCTGGCCCGGCTCGGTGGCCACCGTGGTCAAGAAGCTGGCCACGTCGTCGCGCTTGTGCAGCAGCCATTCGCATTCCTGCAGGTGTTTGTCCACGTCGTCGATGCTGGAACCGACCGGGCAGATGACGTGGACGACAAACCGGCTCTGGTCCTCGCTGGGCACCAACTCCCGGCCGAGCACGTCGAAGTACAAAAAGAAAAAGGCGATGAGCATCAGCACCGCACCCTGGCCGAGCACGATCCCCCAGTGGCGCAGCGACCAGGCCAGAAAGCGGGAGTAGCCGTTGGTCATTTTCGCCAGCAGCCATTCGGTCGGCCGCAGCAGGCACGGTTCCAGGACATAGCGATCCAGGGCCCAGTACAGAAGATTGCCGTAGCGGACCAACCCGAAACCGACGGCAAATTCCAGGGCCAAGGTGACAGTCCACAACGCCAGCTCGTGCCAATGGTGTATGACTGGGACCCCCGCAAACCAACTGAACAGGCTGGCGGTCCACCAACCCCAGGGGGCCACGTCGGGCACAAAAAAGCCGATGAGGCGGACGCCAGCTCCGATAATCATGACCAGGCCGCCGGCGAACACCGCCAGCGGCAGGCCGAACAGGGGAGGCCGCCGCGGCAGCCGCTGGTGCAGGTTCAAAAAGAACGCGCACAACATCGGCGTCAACGTCAACGCGCACAACAGCGACAGGAACACCGCCACGCTGACCGTCACGCCGAACTGGAAGAAGAACTTGCCGATGGTTCCTTTCATGAACGCCACGGGTAGAAAGATGGCCATGATGGACAAGGTGGCGGCGATGGCGGCAAAGGAAATCTCGCGCGCTCCAACCAGGGCCGCCTCGCGCCGCGGCTTGCCCCGCTCGCGGTGGCGGTAAATGTTCTCCAGCACCAGGATCGCGTCGTCCACCACCACGCCCACCGACAACGACAGGGCCAGCAGCGTCATCAGGTTGATGGTGAACGGCTCCAGGCCGAACAGTTGCACCCCGTGTTTCAAAAAGAAAAACGTGCCGATCAGCGACGTCGGAATGGACAGGCAAATGTTGAGCGTCGTGCCCACCGAGCCGAGGAAGAGAAAACAGACCACGGCGGTGAAGACAATGCCCAGAAACAACGTCAGCTTCAGCTCCGCGACGTTTTCGCGGACGTAGATGGACGAATCGACGGGCACGTGCAGGTCCACGCCCTCGGGCAGCAATTTTTGCAGGCGGGGCAGCTCCTTTTTGACGTTTTCGCAGACGGCGACGAGGTTGCCGCCGATGGCCTTGCGGATGCCGATGGCCACGGCGGGATTGCGGTTGAAGCGGGCGAAGCTGCGGCGATCTTCGGTGCCGTCCTCAACGACAGCTACGTCTTGCAGGGTCACCTGCTGGTTGTTTTTCTGCAAGATGACCAGGCGGTTCCAGTCGCGCAGGCTGTAGGCCTCGGCCATGGTGCGCAGGTTGGCCTCGGTCCGCCGGCTCTCGATAATGCCGGCCGGCATCTCGACGTTCTGCTTGCCGATGACCATTTCCAGGTCCTCGGCGGTCATGCCGTAATAGGCCAGCTTGAAGGCGTCGTGGTGGATGCGGATGTTGCGCGATTGCAGACCGCCGAACTGGATGCCGCCGACCTCGGGAATTGAAGCCAACTGCTGCTTGAATTCCTTCTCGGCGAAATCGCCGATCTTGTTGCGCGGCAAGGTTGGCGAGGACAGGGTCAGCCACAAGACCGGCAGGTTGTTGGGATTGACTTTGGCAATCACCGGCGGATCGATGTCCAGGGGCAGGCGGCGGCGGGCGGCGGACACGGCGTTCTGCACATCCTGCATGGCCGCGTCGATGTTGCGGTTCAGGTGGAAAAACACTGTAACGATGCTGGTCTTTTCCAGGCTGCGCGACATGAGGTAGTTGACCCCTTCGACGCCGGCAACCGCATCCTCGACGACGTCGGTGACGTCGCCGTCCATGATGTCCGGCGGCGCCCCTTCGCGGGTGATGGCGATCGACACGACCGGGAAGTCGATCTCGGGAAACTGGCTCACCCCCATGTCGCGGTAACCGAGATAACCAAACACGATCATGGCGGCGGACAACATGACCGCGAAGACGGGATTCTTGATGCTCAGGTCGGAGAGATTCATAAACAGGAATCAGGGGGTCAGAAGTCAGGAGTCAGGGGTCCAATAAGGGTGTCCCTCTGGTTGCGTCGCGGCGCTCGCTCGGCGGTTTTGCGTTACCAGAATAGCAGTCAGGGTCCCGAATATTCGCCAATAAATCGTTCAATTGTTGGCTTCTTCAACGAGTAATTCGTTATGTTTCAAAATAGGTTGAGACAGTTGAGACATTGATTTTCCTCGTTTTTTTGAGTGATTGGCGCTAAAAAAAGTCGTCTTGTTAATCATTCAGTTGCATGGGGCAGAAGACCGAGTACCGAGGCATAGTCGGTACTTTCGGGCATGTTTGGATCAACAGTCCATCGCCCCTTGAATTCCTCCAGGTCGCGAGACGAAACCACTATGGAAGTGGTTCGCGCCTTGGATTCTATCTCTTTG
>CAZFGM010000186.1:0-11348 GCA_964518515.1 uncultured Alcaligenaceae bacterium
CTGCAGCGCCTGCGCGACATCATCGACGAGGTGGAAAAACAGCTCCGCAGCGTCAAGCTGCAAGCGGCCAAGGCCCAGCGTTACCAGGAATACAGCACGCGCCTCAAAGAGCTGCGGATTGCTTTGGGCCTGCAAGAATATCATCAGCTCAGCGTCGAGCTGCGGTCGCAGACGGAGGTGCTGGACCGCCTGCGGGCCGAGCTGGACGAACGGGCGGCCCGGGCCAGTACCTGGGAAGCCGACACGCAACGGCTCGACGCGCAGCTCGCCGAGCTGGACGATCTTCTCCACCAGCAGGAAGCGATTCTGGGCAGGGTCCGGGAACAGATCAAGACCGACGAGGCCACCCTGGTTCACGAAGGCCAGCGCAGCGAGGACCTGACCCAGGAATTGACCCGGACCCGGCAGCGCTTGACCGACCTGACCACGCGGGTGGCGGGGTTGCAGGAGGCCTTCGTAAAAGCGCGCGAGGAATTTCTGGCCGCCGACCGGCAGGCGGGCGACCAACGGCGGGAGGTCCGCACGCTGGAAGAGCACTTGGAAGCGACCAGGGCCCAGCTGGCTAACTTGCAGCGCCAGGTCGAGGCGGACAAGACCGAGCACCTCGAGCAAATGCGCCACGCCGCTCACCGCCAGAACGATGCCGTGGCCGCCAAGGCCCAGGTGGACAATCTGCGCCGCGAGCACCAGCGCCTGCGCCAGCGCAGCGACCAGGCGGCGGAAAACCTGGCCGCCCTCGATCTGGAATTGCAAGAACTCACGGCGGCCGACCAGAGCCTGCACGAGCGCCTGAACGCCGCCCGCCAGTCGCTCACCGACTCACGCCAGCAGCGCGAGCAGGTCCGCCAGGAACGCGACCGCACCGGCGAGCAGCTTTCCGATCTGCGCCAGCAGCGCAGCGGCTTGACCAGCCGCATCGAGTTGCTGCAGGGCCTCATCCGCAATCACGAGGGCCTGGGCACTGGCGTGCGTGAGGTCTTTCAGCTGATCGAACAACCGCAGCCCGGTTCCTGGTCCACCGTCCTGGGCATCATCGCTGATTTCTTGACGGTCCGCCGCGAACATGCCGCCCTCATCGACCTGGCCTTGGGAGACTGGGCGCAGCGGTTTCTGGTGCGCGACCTGGATCACTTGATGACCGCCTTGCACGAGCGGGGACAACCTTTTTCCGGCCGGGTCAGTTTCCTGCCGCTCACGCCATCCTCTCCCCTATCCCTGGAGGAGAGGGGGGAGATGGTATCCGAGGAGGGCGGACATTCCTGTCCGGCGGCCGGGTTGGAAAACCCGGCCTCCACACCTCAACCCCCGGAATGGGCGGGCACCTCCGGGAGGGGAGCCGGCCACGGCTATCGCCAGCCGCATGCGGCCACGCTCCTGCGTTTGGGCGATGCGACGCCGGCGGTGGAAGTGTCGGTCCTGAGCCGGGTGCAAGCCGCGCCGACCGCCGAAGACCTGGCCAGCCATCCCGGCGTCGTCGCCCTGGCCGAAGACCTCGTATCGTGCGATCACCCGGACCTGACGGAATTTCCCGCCCAGCTTCTGGGGCACACGCTGATTGTGCGCGACCTGGAAACCGCCCGCGCCCTGACCGTTCTATACCGCCTGTTCCGCTTTGTCACCTTGCAAGGGGAACTGCTGGAACCAGACGGCACCTTGACAGTGGGCACGTATCAAGCGGCGGCCGGCATCCTGGCGCGCAAAAGCGAGCTGCACGAACTCCAGGAGCAAGCGCAAACAATCGACACGCAGATTCTGACCGCCGACCGGGCCCTGGCCGAGCTGCGCGAACGACTTACCGTCCTGGACCGCCGGCTGGAAGAGCAGCAAGAGGAAATCCAGGTCCTGGCCGAGCAGAACGGCGACCTGCGGTCGCGGCTGACACGACATCAGGATCGCCGCCAGGGCCTGAACGAGGAAGTGGTTCTCAGCCGCGAGGAAATCCAGCGGATCGAACAGGAAATCAACGGCCTGGAAACCACCTGGCATGAGGCCGACAAACAAGCCGCCGAAGCCGAAGCCCGCGTCCTGGTGTTACAAGAACGGCTGCACGATGCGGACCGGTTGATTCGCACCGCGGAAGAGGAACGCCAAACCCGGCAGCAGACCTGCACCGCCGCCCATGTGGCCCTGGCCAAGATTGAGGAGCGTGTCAGCTCGCTCAGCCTGCAACACGATCAATTGGAAAACGATCTGGCCTTGGGAAAGAACGACTTGGCCCAGGGTGAACAAAACCTGCAAGCCACCCGGACGCGACTTCTGGAAAGTCAGCGCGCCATGTTGCACGCGTCGGCCGCCCTGGCCAGCGCTTACCTTGACAAGGAAGCCGCCGAACGAGGCATCGCCGATCTGGCCGGCCAACGCGACACGCTGCGCCAGGAACGCCTGCGCCTGGCCGGACAAGCGCAAACCCTGCGCCAGCAATGGCGCGAGCAGCAAGAACAGGTGCACGCCCGCGAGCTGGAAGCCAACGATCTGGGCCATCGCCGCGACACCCTCGCCGACCGCCTGCGCGAGGATTACCAAATCGAGCTGGCGGAGTTGTATGTCAAGAATCAGCAGTCAGCAGTCAGCAGTCAGCAGTCAGGAGGGCCGATCGCTGCCGGCGAAGCCAAGATCATCCAGGAAACCTCACAATCGGAGAGGAAAGAAGCTCAACCCCTGGAACTGGACCCGGCTGCCGCCAACAGCGAAATCGCCGAGCTGCGCCGCAAGCTCAGCCGACTGGGCAGCGTCAATCTGGATTCGCTCCAGGAGCTTAACGAGCTGCAAACGCGGGCCGCGTCGCAGCAGGCTCAGTTCGCGGATTTGACGAACGCGAAAAAGGCCCTGGAAGAAATCATCAGCAAGATCAATCAAGACAGCCGGCGGCTGTTCGCCGAATCCTTCCAGGCCATTCGCACGCATTTTCAGGAGTTGTTCCGCAAACTGTTCGGCGGCGGCATGGCCGACATCCTCTTCGAGGACGAAAACGACATCCTGGAAAGCGGCATCGAGATCATCGCCCGGCCGCCCGGCAAGGAGTTGCGCAGCATTTCCCTGATGTCCGGCGGCGAGAAGACCATGACCGCCGTGGCGCTGTTGCTGGCCATCTTCCGCAGCAAGCCGAGTCCCTTTTGCATCCTCGACGAGGTGGACGCGGCGCTGGACGAGGCCAATATCGGCCGGTTCACCGCCGTGGTCCGCGAGTTCCTCGACCGGTCCCAGTTCATCATCGTCACGCATTCGAAAAAGACGATGGCGGCCGCCGACGTGTTGTACGGCATCACCATGCAGGAGTCGGGCATCTCCAAGCAGGTGTCGGTGCGCTTCGAGGATTGGCCCGCGGAGGGCCAGCCGTCGGCGAACGGCGATGGGGCGGCGGCGCAAGTCACGGCGCAGACTGAATGAGGCTGGAGAAACCCGCAAAACCGGCTACCATGTAATTGGAGGTGGACCATGGAATACCAATATCTCGGCCCGCGAAGAGGCTCCAACTACGAACAATTCTTTTACAAAGGGCGCGGCTTGCGCGCCGAAGTTTTGTACCGGCAAACCATCGGCATCGACCCGCGCACCCCCCAAGAAGTCGCCGAGGATTATAACATCCCCCTCGAAGCGGTCCTCGAAGCCATCCATTACTGCATCCATAATGAGGATCTGTTGCGCAAGGAACGGGAAAGGGATCTGGATGACATGCGGCGCCGTGGACTGCTCACGACGCCTCCCCCAGTTGCCATTGATGAGCCGGATGCATGAAGCTATACATCGATGACAACCTGATCGACCAGCTTTTGGTCCACCTGTTGCGCAAAGTCAACCACCAGGTGGTGGTGCCCGCGGACGCCAACCTGGCAGGGGCCCCCGATCCACGCCACCTTCTGTACGCGCGGAATCAAGGATTAACTTTGCTTACTGCCAACCATGGAGATTTCCGCGACCTGCACGATTTGGTCGTCGGCTGTGGGGGAACTCACGCCGGCATCCTGCTCGTGTATTTTGACAACGATTCCTCGCGCGACATGAAACCGGCTGACATGGCGCGGGCCATCCGCAAGCTGGATGCCGCCAAGGTTGCCCTGGCCAATCAGTTGATCGTCTTGAACCAGTGGCGCTAAGGGGGACGCCGCCCTCGACCGCCGTGGTCCGCGAGTTCAGAGATTCATCTTCGAGGATTGGCCCGAAATGGCCAGGCCGACCCATTATTCTCTTCGAGGGGGGTGCCCCATGCCGGAATTGACGCGCATCAGCATTTCCCTGGAATCGGCCTTGCTCGATGCTTTCGATAAAATCATCACCGCCAAGGGCTACACCACGCGCAGCGAGGCCATTCGCGACCTGATCCGCGAACGGCTCATCCGCGAGGAGGCCAGCCATCCCGAGGGAGAGCAGGTGGCCGTCGTTACCCTGGTCTATGACCACCACGCCCGCGAGCTGGCCGCCCGCCTCATCGACAAGCAACACCATCACCATGATCTGGTCGTTTCCAGCCTGCACGTCCATCTGGGAGAACGGCACTGCCTGGAAGTGTCGATCCTGCGCGGGCCGGCCGAACAAGTGACCCACCTGGGCGACCAGCTCTTGTCCACCAAGGGCGTGTTGCACGGCGACGTCACCCTGACCAGCGACGAAGGAGCCTTCAACCGCTGGCGGTGATTTTGCTCTTTCCTTTTTTACCCTATGTGCTATTTCCCGGCGTGGTCCCACAGCCAAGGGTCGAGTAGCCTCGCTTGGCGATTTCGCGTTTGCTGGATCCCAGGGCAAAGAAAAAAAATAGCGGCGGCGCTCAGCGCACCACCGCTACTCCTCAGGTTGGTCAACACAACAAACGAAGTTTCGGCAAGGTTGTCGGCGGCTTCCTGCCTCGCAATTTTGGGTCGGACCACCCCTTGGTAACACCCACAATATCGGCAGGCGGGGGGACCTGACTTGAACGGGAAAACCACGGCATGAAGGATTTTTTGCCAGGCTGCACAAACTTCCCAAGCCGGGAAGTTTTTCCAGGCCTTCCCCGGCCCAAGCTATTGCTGGCGCTGAGTGTGGCGATCCTGTTTCATGGCCTGGTCGCGGGAATCTTCACCTTTTTCCCGGCAGGCGCCCAAACGGTTCGTTCCTTCGATTCCCCGGACCCGACCTGCATTTTCCCGGACGAGGAGGAAGAGGAATTCACGGTTTGCCTGCGTCCCTGTTCGACCGCGAAACCTTCGCCTGGTCCTTCGACTCTTCATCGGCAAACAAACCAACGAGCGGCGGGGTTTATCCCCGCCGAGACCCCGGCGGCTCGAAGGGAAAATATTCCTCCTCCGCAGCATGATCCCCGTGAAAGCCCCGAGCGCAAGCTAGAGGTCTCCTCCCCTGCCTTGGGAGCTGGTCTCGAAACGGGGAAACCCTACCTGAAAAACCATTCCGGACCCTCTCCTTCTGGACCCGCGGGCGGCGAACATTCCGGAAAAGGCCCGACCTTCTTCCAGGTGGAAGGCCGCGGCCAATCCGTCCTTTTCCTGATCGACCGCTCGTCAAGCATGGGTCCGAGCGGCGCCTTGAGGGTCGCCACGCGCGAACTCCTGGCCAGCTTGCAAGGCTTGGCTCGGGAAGTCCGCTTTCAGGTGCTGGTCTACAACACCCGGACCAATCCTCTGTTGCCACAATATCCGGATTGGCTTGGGGCAACGCAAGATAACATTCGCCGCGTGGCCCAGGCCTTGGCCGACCTGGAGGCCGCCGGCCCCACCGATCACGGTCCAGCCCTGCGCGAAGCCTTGCTACGGCAACCCGATGTGCTGTTCTTTCTGACCGATGCCGACGATTTGACTTCGGAACAAGTTCGTAGGGCCAACCAGATCAACCGCGGCCGCACCGTCATTCACGTCATCGAGCTGAATCCGTTCAACCGGGGCAAACCCGACATGCCATTGCAAGTCCTGGCCCGCGACAACGGCGGGTCTTATCAGGCCGTGGATTTGTCGCGGTATCGTTAATGAAAAGGCTGTTCGTGAAGTCGAGTGGGTGAATTTTGTTGCTGATTGCTCGAAAACCCTGTATTTTTGGGCAAATAAAGGCTCTCGTCCCTTGAAAAAAACTGCCTCGCGGCTTGGATGACCGACCGAATACGGGTTCCTCTTGTATGTTCGGCCCGATCCTGCAAACAAGGAAACTGCCCGCATGCCTGGTATCGATTTTCAAGCGGTTCGCTCCGTAATTTCCATTGCCCAGTTTTGGATCTTGTGGGATTTATTTCCCGCGAATCCTCGGGACAGCTTCTTCCGAGCCCCCTGCCCGGAAAAAGTGGCCCCTTTCTGGGAAGATGAAACAGTGCCAATTACCAATTACCAGTTTAATTTGAAGACCTTCTTCCCAAATTCAGTAGTTTCAAACTTTACCGGAAACGATGAATCTCCAAGGTCTTTACTCCGAAGGAGTTGAAGATTCTAGCCCAGGGTTGCCGCAGAGGGGCTACCCTGGGTCGGTGGGTCTATGATGGAATTCCTTGACAGCCTTGTGGGCAATTCGATCAACCTGGCGTCCCTGGCGGTCAGCCTGGGGGCGGTGCTGGCCGGCCTGGTTTTTGTCGCGGTCAGTCCGCGGCTGTTCCGCCTGGTCCTCAAGAACCTGGGACGCAACCGCCTGCGCACCGTGCTGACCGGCCTGGCCATCATGGTCCTGGTCTTCATGGTCACGCTCATCTGGACCATCGTGTATTTCCTCGACGAGATCACCACGGAAAAAGCCAAGGACTTCAAGCTGATCCTTTCGGAAAAGCGCAGCCTGCCCAGCTTGATGCCCCTCACCCACGCCGATTACCTCAATCCCAACAAGTCGCAATGCATCCTCCGCGATCCGCAAACCAAGGAGCTGCTGATCGGCAAGGACGACTTCATGACCTGGTCGTTCTACGTGGGCACGACCGAGCCGGGCAAGTTCAGCCTCGACAGCCTGGTCTTCTTCTTCGTCATGGACGCCGACCACATCCTGACGATGATGGACGACCTGGAGGGCCTGGACCCCAACCTGGTCAGCAAGATGAAAAAAGAGAAGCCGGAATATGTCCTCATGGGAAAAGACCGGCTGAAAAAACTCAACAAGCGCGTGGGCGATTCCATCACGGTCAGCGGCATGCAGGCGTACAAGAACCTGGACCTGAAAGTCACGGTCATCGGCGAGCTGCCGGAAGGCCGGCACAGTCAGGGCGCCATCATGAACGCCCATTATTTTTACACCGAGCTGGATCAGAAAAAGTCCCATCCCCTGGCCCGTAACCCGCTGAACCTGATCTGGCTGCGGGTCAAGGACCGCGCCGCCTTCGCCTCCGTCTTGCAAGCCCTGGACGACAACAAGGCCCTGTTCGCCGATCGGCCGATCAAGTGCGAGACGTTTTCCTCCGGTATCGGCGCTTTCCTGGACGCCTACCGCGACCTGTTGTGGGGAGTGAAGTGGCTGTTGGTGCCGGCCATCCTGGTGACCATGGCCCTGGTGGTGGCCAATTCCATCAGCATCAGCGTGCGCGAGCGGCGCACGGAAATGGCCGTGCTCAAGGTGCTGGGGTACCGGCCGCGGCAAGTATTGGCGCTGGTCCTGGGCGAGGCCTTGCTGGTCGCCGGCCTGGCCGGCCTGGCCACCGGCGCCTTGACCTACGCCCTGGTCACCCACGTGATCGGCGGCATCCCGTTCGCCATCGGTTTTTTCCCGAAATTCTTCGTGCCGGCCTGGGCCCTGGCCTGGGGCCTGGCCATGGGTTGCGGTACCGCCTTGGTGGGCAGCGTCTTGCCCGCCTGGTCCGCCCGCTCAGTCCGAGTCTCGGATGTTTTTGCCAAAGTCGCCTAGGCCGTTTAGCGGGGAGCCGAAGGCGACCGCTTGACAGGCGGTCGGCTTCGGCTCCCCGCTAAACAGGGGTTACCGGATTGGACTGCGTCAGGAGAATGGCGCTATGACGTCGAAGCAAGGCATTCTTCTTGGGCTGGCCGTGGCGGCCATCCTGCATGCGGCCCTGGGTTACTGGCTTCTGGGCTACGTCACCAGCAGTCCGTTCTTTCGCGGCTTTTTGACCCTGGTTTCGTTCCCGGTAGCGGTTACGGTAGCGGCGACCCTGGCCGCCCTGGTCTTCACTTTTCTGCCTCTGGCCAAGGTGCCCCTGAGCTACAATTTCCGCAATTTGCAGGTCCGCTGGAAAACCACTCTCATCACCGGCCTGGCCTTTACCCTGGTCGTCGCTCTGCTCACGGTCATGCTGGCCTTTGTCAAAGCCATGGATCGGCTGGCGCAAACCAGCGGCAATCCCGGCAACGTCATGATCCTGGCCGACGGCGCCACCGATGAAGTGATCAGCAACCTGAAGCCCCTGAACGTGTCCGAGTTGGAAGGCCGGCTGCAGGCCCTGATTCGCCGCGACGACGGTTCGGGCCACTGGTTTTCCCGCGAGGTTTATGTCATCTTGAACCACCAGTTGCCCAAGCCGCTGCCCGGCGGCCGGCAACGCCGCTTCGTGCAGATGCGCGGCGTGGATGACCCGCTCCTGGCCGCCAAGGTCCACGACATCACCTTGGCCAAAGGGGTGTGGTGGTCGGAAACGGGCATTCGCAACCTCAATGAGGCCCAGGCCAGGAACTTGCTGCCGCGGGTTGGGGCCGCCACCGTGGCTTTACTGGCCGCCCCTCTCGGCCCGCGCCCTCTCCTGGCGGCCGCGGCCCTGGTCCCGGCCGGCACCCAGATTGACTCCGCCTACGAAGTGGTCATCGGCGACGGCATTTCCCGCGAGTTCGGCAAGGACAAGGGACACGGACCGGTCGGCCCGGGCGAAATCCTCTTCATCAGCGATCAGAAATGGTATGTCGTCGGCGTCATGGACAACCTGGGCTCCGCCTTCGGCTCGGAAATCTGGACCCGGTCCTCGTTCGTGCAGCAGAAGTACGGCCGCGAAAATTCCTACAGCACCTTTGTCTTTCGCACCAAGCACGCCAAGGAACGCCCCACGCCGGAGGAAGCGCACGAGCAGGCCAAGAAAGCCGCCGCCCTGGTCAAGGAACAGGCCGGCCGGATAGACGGCATTACCGAGACGGACTATTACCTGCGGCTATCGCAGACCAACGCTCAGTTCCTGGTCGCCTTCGTGTTCGTGGCGGTCATCATGGCCATCGGCGGCGTGCTGGGGGTGATGAACACCATGTTCGCCGCCATCAGCCAGCGGGCCAAGGACATCGGCGTCATGCGCCTCCTGGGTTACTCGCGCTGGCAAATCCTGGCGTCCTTCCTCATGGAATCGCTGTGCATCGCCCTGGCCGGAGGCCTGCTGGGGTTGGCCCTGGGCTACCTCGCCGACGGCTGGACCGCCAGCAGCATTATGACCGCCGGCCCCGGCGGCGGCGGCAAAAGCGTCGTCCTCAAGCTCGTCGTCGATCCGGCCATTCTCACCACCGGCCTGATCTTCACCCTGGTCATGGGCTCGGTGGGCGGCTTTCTGCCGTCGGTGTCGGCGATGCGTTTGAAGCCGCTGGAATCGCTGCGCTAAACCGTTGTTATTAACCGTACAACGGAGATAGGGGCCAGAATAGAGCAAATGCAAAGAATTGAATCACCAGCTGCCACCCAAATGGGCATTCGAGGTTTTTTTCAATCAATAATCGACACGGTTCAACAAGGGGTAACAAACTCCTACCAGCTCAAATTCAATTACCCGGTGGCGTGAGTCGAATTCTTCAGTTGACGCGCCCGACAAAAGTCGGTTTTTCAAGAATTCGGGCTCAAAATCCCCGTGTTTTTTGAGGGTCGTTTCCCCAAAAACGACTTTTGTCGGGCGCGTCATAGTTGTGTCTTGGATTTTTCAACTCGCGTCAAATCAGCGCACATGGCCTATCCATGCGACCGGATGGAGGGCGATTTGAACCATGCCCAACGATCAAACGCCATTGCGAAATTGATCGGTACGAGGGTATACCTTCTCTTGAACCGTGCCAGATTCTGACCAGTGTGTTTGGTTACAAACCAAATTACCACAGTTGGTTAGGGAAATAGCATCGGTCTCAAAATAGTTTTGAGACCCTGATCTGAGAGCCTGTCCGAAAAGGGTTCGAAGAATAAGGACTTGCGGGACTTTCGCCAAGAATCGAGGGGTCCTGTCCCCTTTTCGGACTCTGAGAAGCAACCAAGGCGTCCACGGCAGGTTTTCGGGTGTCTTCGAGAAAAAGTCCCTTGCGACCAACCCTGTTTCTTGTCTGGCATTACCCGAAATCTTGACCTAGAATTGTTTCACATAGCGCCTGATTTTCCGCCCAAATCCGCGATTCTCGTTGGGGGATGGTGGGACGGCATGGAAAAAGTCACCGAAACCTGGGTCACGACGCCGGAACGGCCGGTGTCCATGACGAACCGCAATGCCTGCCTAGTGCACATTTATCCCACCGGGCCGGGCATGGGGTCGCGCTACACGCTGGCGGACAAGGTGCTGGTGCTGGGCCGGGGCAGCGATTGCGAAATCCGCATCAACGACCATTCGGTGTCCCGCCGCCACGCCCGCATTCAGCCTGGGGCCGACGGCTACTATGCCGTGGACCTGCAAAGCACCAACGGCACCTTTGTCAACGACGTGCCCGCCTCGATGTACAAGCTCAAGGACGGCGACTACCTGCGCGTCGGCAATTGCATCTATCGCTTCCTCATGGGCGGCAACGTCGAGGCCGAGTACCACGAGGAAATTTATCGCCTCACCATCATCGACGCCCTCACCGATATTCACAACAAGCGCTATTTCCTGGAATTCCTCGATCGCGAGCTGGCCCGCTCCGCCCGCTACGACCGGCCGCTGTCGCTGGTGATTCTCGACATCGATCGCTTCAAGAACATCAACGAGGAGCTGGGCCATCTGGGGGGCGATTTCACGCTGCGCGAGCTGGCCAGCCGCATCAAGGGAAGCATTCGCAAGGAGGAGTTGTTCGCCCGCTACGGCGGCGAGGAGTTCGCCGTCGTCCTGCCGGAAACCGCGCGCGAGGGTGCCATCAACGTGGCCGACCGCCTGGTCCGCCTGATCGATCAAACGCCGTTCCAGTACGAGGACAAAACCTACACGGTCACCATCAGCGCCGGCTTGACCACGACCGCCGGCGAGAGAACCATTTCCCCAAGCGACCTGATCCGCCGGGCCGATGAAAAGCTGTTTCAGGCCAAGAATGAAGGGCGGAACCGGGTGTGCAGTTAGTCTGAGAGGCTATCTGGAATGTCGTAGGATAGGCTTCCAGCCTGTCCCCCTGGTCGACCAAACCACCTGGCTTTGGCAAGATCGGCCAATTGGGACAGGCTGGAAGCCTATCCTACGACTTTGCGGACAGCCACTGAGTAGTAGGGCGAGCCGGCCGCGTAAGCGTCCGGGCATGGAATGGGCGTCG
>CAZFGM010000187.1:0-11283 GCA_964518515.1 uncultured Alcaligenaceae bacterium
CCGGTTCGGAGGGAGGGGGGAGCGAATCAACCGCTCCTCCCTACCCCTATAATAAGGCATCAATCCTTACCGCTCGGGGTATAACCGCACTCCTTTGCCTTGTCCTTTCTGCCGCGGAACTCTACTTCCATTGTCCATTCCGCGACGGGAAGGGGCAACTCAGGAATAATCGTTTTCCCCTTTACGAGCCCACAGACCCCACCGCGATTCTCGTTTTTCGCGCTTTTTTTGCGATTTCGTTTGCTCGGGACCGGTTTCTGGTTTTGCCAGGGTTACTCGCCGAACGCAAGGCAAGGAAAAGGCATCGGATGACCGGCGTGCGGGACCGCGGCGACAAAATGCTGTGCCGCGCGGACAAAGTTTTCATATTCCCCTGCCACGGGGTTCGATACCCAGAGCAGGCTGCATCGGGTATGGACTTGGCAGAATGCGCTTCCTGAATTGACCCACCAACATGACCCTCCCGATGGATTTGGAAGCCATTCTCGCCGGCTCGGTGCGCAAGGAATCCCCCCATTTTTCTCCTGACAGCATGACAACATGACTCACGGAGACAAGGAGAAGTCCATGAGAGGACAATTGGCGTGCGCGCTCGGCGCGCTTGCTTTGGCTTGGTTTTCCGGCAAAGGACAGGCCCAGGACGTGTTTGTGCCGCCCTTGCCGGCGCCGGCGGCCACGATCATCTCGACGCTGGACGACGGCAAGCCCGGCGGCAAGACGGAAAAACTCGAGGCCCCGATGATGGTGCTGGACCCCGGCGCCTGCGACGGCCACGGCCGCGGCTGCCGCTGGCACTGGGAAGTCGGCGGCGGTTTCTACTTCATCCAGCCTAACTTTGAGAGCAACACTGCTTTCGTAACCCGGAGAACAACAGGGGTTACGACCACCAACACCACTACGGATTTCAGGTACAATCTGGAGGTCACACCCCTGGCCTGGATTGCCTGGACGCATGACTGCGGTCTGGGCGTGCGCGGCCGCTGGTTCATGTTTGACAACGGCGTCAGCGCCAACATTAACAATGACGGCACCCAATCCATAGCAAGCAACGCCGGAGTCAGTTCGGCCAACGGAGACCGGTTGACCAACACCCATAACCTGGAGCTGCAGGTGGGCGACCTGGAAATGACCCACCTGTGGAGGTGCGGGCAATGGAATTTCCTGGTCGCCGCTGGCGTCCGCTATACCTTCATGGAACAGACCAGGGATGCGGCGATCGACTTTGCTACCGGTGCCCGGTTTACCGATAATGCCGTCAACAAGTTCAGCGGCGCCGGCCCGGCGTTCGCCCTGGAATCCCGCCGCCGCCTCGGGGATTCCGGCTTGTCGGTCTACGGCAACGGCCGCCTGTCGATTCTGTTCGGCACCAGCCAAACGGACAGCACCTTCAACGTCGTCAATGCCCAGGGCATTGTGACCTCGAATGTTGTCAGCAATTTCAGCCATGATGACACCTTGTCGATCGGCGAGGCGGAAGTGGGCGTGCAATGGGGCCGCGACTGCGGCCGGGCCCGCATTTTCGCTCAGACCGGTTTTATCGGCCAGATGTGGTGGGGCGGCGGCAACGCGGCCAGCACCACGAACAACTTCGGCCTGGTCGGCGGCGTCGTCCGCTTCGGCATCAACTTCTAACCGCTTGGTTCCGGATTTCTCCCGCACGCCCGATCCTACGCGATCGGGTGTGTTTTTTTGCGCCTGCGCGGAGAAGTCGAGATCGTTACCTCGGGTACCCGCGGCGACCTGGCGAGCGGAGTGCGTTTGCCGCGTAAGCCCCCTGATGAACCAGTGTCGCCGCCGGTGAAACCTTGGACGTGCGGTCCAATTTTCTTCAGGCTAACGGTTGGAACCGAATCAAGGCCACGTCACCGCGCGCGATTCGGCTTTCGGCTGTAGGACAGGATTCCGATCCTGTCCGCATTTCCCGGACAGGATCGGAATCCTGTCCTACGGTGCAGCCGAATCCGGCACGGCGATTAGAGGGCTTTGCTTTTCGAATTATTGCCCGAGTTGCCGTCGGCGCCGGTGATGCGGATGCGGTAGGTGCCGGCGCCGGTGAAATTACCCTGGACGGTGATGCTGGCCCCGGCGGCGATTTCCGGAATGTTGTGGCTGCCGGGAGCAGGGATGGCCAGCCACATCGTGCCGTTCCACTTTTCCAGGTGCCATTGCCGGGTGCCTGGAGTGTACTTGCCGGGGCCGTTGTTGGTAATGGTCGCCTTGACCTTGGCCCCCGCTTTTGTTGGCGTGCCGACGGCAAGATCGGGGACGGCCGCTCCAGCCACGGTGAACGGATCGGCATCGTTGGCCGCGTGGGCCGGCGGGTCGCCGGGGCTGATGAACGCCTTGTAATTCCCTGGCGGCAGGGGGAAGGGAGCAAAAGTTTTCGTCGCGCCCGGCGCCAGCGCGCCGATGGCGCCCTTGTCCACGGGGACGGCCCCCGGAGCGACTTTGACGACCTTGAGGTGCCTTCCCGCCGGGGCGGGGGCGGTGCCGATATTCTTCACCTTGACATGGGCATTGCCGCCAAGCACGGTAACATTCAAAACGGCCAGATCGGCGAAGGGCGCCGCGCCCACGAGGAAGTTGTCGAAGTCATTTCCGGCATAGGGCCCCGGGTCGCCAGGGCTGAGGTAGGCCTTGTAGCTGCCTGGGGGTAAGGGGAAGGAGGCGAAGATCTTGGTCCCCCCTGGGGCCAGCGCGCCGACCGGTCCCTTGTTGACGGCGATCGCGCCTGGAGCGAGCTTGATTACCATCAGGTTTTTGCCGGCCGCGGCCAGCCCCGTGCCGACGTTTTTCACAGCCACGTGCACATTGCCGGCGAAGACCGCCACGGGCAGGACTTTCAGGTCCGAAAAGGCAGTGGCAGCGACCGAAAAGGTCCACTTATCGTTAAAGGCATACGCCGGGGCATCGCCTGGGCTGATGAAGGCCCTGTAAGTTCCGGGCGCCAGCGCGACCTCCGGGAATGTCTGTACCCCATTCACCGCTAGCGCGCCAATGATGCCAACTTCCGCGGGCACGGCGCCCGGCGCCAGCTTGACGACCCGGAGCTTGCGTCCATCGGGCGAGGCCACGCTGCCGACGTTTTTCACCCTGATCTTCGCCTTGCCGGCGGACACAAAGACCGGCAAGACGCGCAGGTCCGTGAAGGCGGCGACGCCGACCGTGAAAGGCCGAATGTCGTTGGCATCGTAAGGCGGATCGTCCCCCGGGCTGACAAAAGCAGTGTAGTCGCCCGGCGCCAGCCCGACGACGGAAAACACCCGCACGCTGTTGTGGAACAGCGGCCCAATCGGTCCCAGGTCCGTGGCCAGGGCGCCGGGAGCCAGCCGCTTGACAAAGAGGTGCCGGCCGAAGTTATTGGCCAGGTGTCCCTTGTTCTTGACGCGAATCGTGGCGTTCACGCCGGACACGAACACGGGAAGCACCGCCAGATCGCGGATGACCGGCATGACGCCCCCGCCCGGAATCGGGTCCCCCGGCGGCGGCAGGTCGATCGGCGGCAGCGTGCTGGGGTCCTCGCCGGGGATGGTCGAGCCGACGGGCAGGTCCGGATCGTCCGTGTCCCCCTTCTTGCTGGCAAAGTTGAAGGTGAAGGTCTCGGGCGACTCGGCGGCGTAGACGTGATCGCCTTCTTCGTTCTTCTCGGGCACCAGCCACAGGTCGCGTGTTTTGTAGGTCAGCCACTTTTCCGTCTCGGAGGTCGCCCACAGGCGCATGCGGCTGGCCGCCAGCGGGTCGTCGCCGACCTTGACCTGGATTTCCTCGCCGGCCTTGATCTCAAAGCTCAGGGCCTCGGCGCCCTCCTTTGGGGCCTCGGGCAGCCACTTGAAGGCGCCGTCCACAAGCGTCCGGTATTGATAGAACACGGTCAGCGTGCTCGTGCTGTCATTCTTCACTTTGAGGTAGCGCAGATTTTGAAAGGCGATATCGTCGCGGTCCCCCACGACGGGCTTCTTGGGGTCCTGGACTTTTTCGTCTTTGGTGCCCTCATCCGGCGGCTGACCCTGGGTCAGGACGGAGAAGCCGAACAATCCCAGGCCCAAAATCACCCAGGCGGCGGGAAGAATGCGCTTTTTCATGACTTGTTCTCCGAGGGCGTCGTTTACGCGGAAAAGGGGACAGATTTCCCCGGGAGCTGGGATGTGCCGATAATCCCCAACAGGAAACAGTTGGGGTATTTGACACTACTTCAAATTAGTTTATGGAAATCAGTTTTTTTGCCAACAAGGGCTTCGACCATCAAGCCCCATCCAAGCCCAAAGTTACCCGCGTGGAGTCTTACAAGCCACCTACAGAATAGAATCGGTAAAGCCGGTTCCACCAAATCGGCCACGGTTCAAAAGAAGGTAACACCCCCCGTACCGATCATTTCCGCGAATGCATTTGATCGGTACGGCACAACGTTGTAATCCTTTTTCATCTCGCGGCTTACATTGAATACGCTGAGCGCGGCGAGTTTGGGACAGTCTTCGGCGAGCCGAGTCCCGTGAGGGGCCGGGTTTCGGCCTGGGACAAACCCGGCCGCTTACGCGGCTCGGCTCTCCATGATTTTGTCTCGAGCCGAAGCATGTCAAATTGCATGAATCAGGGACTGCTAATATCCAACCCCGACATTCCCAAAACAGGTTCAAATGCCACCCTATGAGTTCTAGTCAACCGAGGTAGTCTCGCGAAAAAAAATCGATTCAAAAGAATCCGGGAACTGGCGGAGTTGGATAAAGTTCGGGCGACTTGACTGCCGAAATAAAATCTGTCACGAACGGTGAGCGGGAAATCTGGATAAAAAAATCACTTACTCCTCCGCCGCCATGGGTTCCTCCCAAACCTATTTCCACCCCAGGCCCGGCCCAATGGCGCCGGGCTTTTTTCCAAGGAGATTGCCGCCTATGAATTCCGCCAGTCGTGGATTGATGGTCCTTGTGGTCTTGGCCCCTCTGGGGTTGTGGGGGTGTTCCCAGGACAAAAACGAGACGCCGAACAAGGTCAAGGATCTCGCGGCCCGCAACGCCAAGCTCGAAGAGGATCACAAGGCCGCTGTCAGTGCCGCTGAGGGCCTGCGCAAGAAACTGGCCCAGGCCGAGGCCAAACGAGCCGAGCTGGCCAAGCAGGTGGAAGTGCTCGGCGAAGTGACCGGCGAACGCGATGAGCTGCGCAAACAAGTAAGCACGCGCACCGGCGAGCGCGACGCCCTGCACGCCCAGATGGTGCAATTCGGCAAGGAATTACAGAGCCTGGCGGGCAAGATCGAGGCGGCGGCCAGCCAGCCCACGCCGTCGGCCACCACCGCCACCGCCCACTCCAATCCCTGATCCCTGGTCCTTTGGTAACCGTCACGCCCCCGGATTCCCCGGGGGCGTGGCGTTTTTCTTTCGCGGCGGGCCGTTGCGACCCTTCCAATAATCAGGGTTCCTGTTGTGGTGAGCCACCGCCAAAACCAGGATTTCCTCAAGCCGAACTTCGTAAATGATCTTGTAGGGAAAGCGTTCGAGGGAAAGAAAACGAACCTCCCGGGTAGCACTAAATCCTGGAATTGGGGAAAAGCCGCGAGGATTTTGTTCAATATGCTCCAACCCACGGGCCAAGGCTTCAAGAAAATCAGAACCCAGACCCGCTTGTTTTTTGGAGAAGTCGAACTTTCACGCCGCAGGTCCTTGGCTAATGGATGTGCGGATGCGCTCGATAGCCTCGCGCCAAGCGCTTGCGGAGAAGTCTCCTTTTTCTACCCTGTCCATACGGGCTTCAATCTCAGCATTCCAAAGCGCCTCGTAACTCTCTGCCGGTTCGAAATTGTCAGGCTCCAGGCTGAGTAATAACTGTCGCGCCAAAGATGCGCGTTCCTGAGGAGACAATTTAAGGGCCAATTCCAAGAGTTCATTGGCAGGGTTCATGGTTTTCCTCTTTTTTCACGATAATGAAAGCCCCTTGAAGTTTCAAGCGCCAACTGAATCGGTGCCAGAAAAAGCGTGCGTCGGGCCGGGGCTTCTGGCACAATACCGCTGGAAAGGAGGCTCCCCATGGCCCACGACAAATTCCAGGCCGGCGATGTGACGGCCATCATCGGTGACAACACGGCCGCCGGCCGGCATCGTGCCGGCTACAACGGCCTGTGGAGCTTGACCCACCGCACCGAGCCGGCCAACCTGTTCGTGCCGGAAGTGGCCGGCCTGAATTTCGAGCACATCTTCGACGGCGACAAGTTCGACCGGGACAATTCGCGGCGGATTTTTTTCGAGCCGCGCCACGCGCCCATGACCTTCCGCCGCATCTCGGCGACCGAGGCCGAGCTGCACCAGCCGCCGACGCCCACCTTTCACCTGGAAAGCTGGACGCGCTTTAGCCTGGCGGCGCCGCATTACGTGGACATGCACTTCCGCTGCCGGCCGACGCAGCACGCCTTCGCCCACGGCTACATCGGCCTGTTCTGGGCCAGCTATCTCAACGCCCCTGAAGATAAAAGCATGTACTTCCGCGGCGGCGACCGCTGGGAACAACTTTGCACCCAACGCCACAACGATGAAAGCACCGTTCGCCATCGCGACGATAAGCTCGAGCTGCGCTTTAGCAAGGGATTTCCCGAATCCCTGTTCCGCAGCTTTTCGCCCTTGCGCTATGACGAGCCGTTTTTTTACGGTTTTTTTCGCAACCACACCGTGATCCTGATGTTCGACCGGACGGCGGGCATCCGCTTCACGCATTCGCCCAGCGGCGGCGGCTTCAACAAGGAGAGGCAGACGACGAACCCGGCATGGGATTTTCAATACCTGGTGCCGAAATACGAAGTAAAGAGGGAGTACGGTTTTCGCGCCCGGCTGGCTTACCGGCCGCGCTGCAGCCGCGCCGACGTGCTCCGCGAGGTCGAAGCTTTTCGAAAGCAAAAATTCGAAAACGGAAATCCGAAATCCGAAACAAATTATTCGAAATAATAATTTGAAACCTAGTTGATACAGTTGAAACCCACTATCCGGAGTTTTGGATTTCGGCCTTATTCGAATTTCGGATTTCGCATTTGTTTCGGATTTCGAGATTCGGATTTCGGATTTTCGCGAAGGTATTTACACCGAACGGGAGGATTGTATGAGTGATGTTCCGGCCCGGCGTCATGCTCTGGGTTTGCCCGCCGGCAGCGTTCGCGCCCTGTTGGCCCTGCTGGTGGTCGCCATGGTGTGCTTGATGATGGTGATTCCCTCGCAGAAGGAGGTGGCCATTCCTCCCTATCTGGTGCTGCTGTTGTTTTTGATGGTCGGCCATTTTTTCGCGGCGGCCCATTCGGCTTCGGCCGGTTCGTTCCCCTTGTACCTGCCGATCAACTTAGTCCGTCTGCTCATCATCGGCGCCCTGGTGGTCACGGTGGTGATGCGGCAGATCAATGATCCGGACGGGCTGGAAAAGCAGCTCGTGGCCTCGCTGGACGCCGCCAAGGGCCATTTATACCTGCCCGGTCTGGTGTTGGGAGGCTTTTTCCTGGGCATCGTGTTTCGCATGATCGTTGGCCGCGATAACCCCTCCTACGTCGTGCAGGATGTGGAGGCCTGGCTGGCCCTGATAGCCGTGGTGGGCCTGCTCATCACCGCCCTGATTTTTCTGGTAATCAATCCCAGCCTCGAAGGCCGGGAACCCTTGACCCTGCCGGCCTGGGGCGGCTTTCTCGCGGTGATCATCGCGTTTTATTACGGGGCCCGGTCTTAAGGGACAGGCGACGTAAGTCCCCGGAGGACTATGCTTTCCTCCGGGGACTTACGTCCCCGGCCCGCCTGGCAAAATGGTTGGAATTCATGGACCTGCTTGAAACTTTTGCCCAACAACGCGAACGCCTGTCCAGCGCGGTCCTGGCGGATGTCCTGGACGGTCTGGGGTTCCGCCACAGCGCTTTGCCGGAAGCGATCCGGCCGTTGAAGCCGGAATGGAAGCTCTTTGGCCGCGCCGCCACGTTGAGCGCCGTCTCCGTGGCGACCGAGCCGGTCCAGCCGTATGCCGTCGAGCTGGAATGCATTGATTCCCTGCGTCCGGGGGAGGTGCTGGTGGCCACCACCAACGGCGACCGTTCCAGCGCACTATGGGGCGAATTGTTATCCACGTCCAGCCGGGCCCACGGCGCGGTGGGGGCGGTCATCGATGGCTTGACGCGCGACGTGGCCAAGATTCTGGCCATGGATTTTCCGGTGTTTGCCGCGGGCTTTTCGCCGCTGGATTCGAAGGGCCGGCTCGACGGCATCAGCCACGGCCAGCCGATCCGGATCGGCGCCTGCGTGATCCGGCCGGGCGATTGGATTTTCGGCGACGTGGACGGCGTGGTGGTGGTGCCGGCCGAGCTGGCGGCCGAGGCCTTGCCCCGCGCCCTGGCGAAAGCCAGCGCCGAAAATACGGTGCGGGCGGAACTGGCCAAGGGCCGCAGCGCCCGCGAAGTGTTCGCCCAGTATGGCATTCTTTAGGCGAGCGGCAGTTGATAATCTACCCGTAGGACGGACATTCTTGTCCGTCCCATCCCTGTGGACGGACAGGAATGTCCGTCCTACAGAGGGTAAAGTTATATCCTGCCGCTCGCCTTAGCTGTCCCGGTGGGGCATGAAGGTGGGCCGAGGCAAGGCCTGTTCACTTCTTCCCCGTCACCCCGAAGCAGTAAAGGTGCCCGGACGTGCGCAAGTAAATTCGCCCATCGGCGATGGCGGGGGTCGCGTAGACGTCCTCGTCGAATTCGCTGGTGGACAGCACCGTCCAGTCGCGGCCGGCCCGGACTACCGATAGGGAGCCGCGCACGCTCAGCAGGTAGATCTTGCCGTCGCCGGTGACCGGGGAGCTGTAATAATTGCCGGTGTCTTGCAGGCGGGCGAACTTGAGCGGCTTGCCGTCGCGGGGGTCCAGGCAGGCGAACAGGCCGCCGTCCTTGAGCGTGTAGACGAGGCCGCCGTGGTACAAAGGCGAGGCGCAGAACGGGACTTGCCGGGTGTTCGTCCAGGCCACGTGCGAGTCGGTCACGTCTCCCTTGCCGCCCGGGCGAATGGCCAGCACCGCGTTCTTTCCCTTCTGGAACAGGTCGCGGAACCGCTCATACTCGGTGCGGCTGATCGAACCATCGGCATTGGTGTCCACCTGGGTAAAGCGCTCGGCGAAGGGGTGGGTGGTCAGCTCGGAGCGCTCGAGCTTGCCGTTGCCGTTTTTGTCGAGCTGTTTGATGACGTCGCCCCACGGCTCGACCTCGATGGCCGCGCCCGGGTCCCCGCCGGCGGCCCAGCCCGACAGGTACAGCCGGCCGTCGTCCCCGACCACCGGGGTGGCGCAAATGGTGCGGGCGAGGCCCCGAACGGTCCAGATTTCCTTGCCCTTCTCCAGGTCGTAGCCGGCCACGCGCAAGGTGCCCGCCACCACCACCTGCTTCCGCCCGGCAACCTCCCAGATCACCGGGGTGCAGAAGCCGCGCAGGAACTCGGAGCGGTCGGTCTTCCACATGGTCTTGCCGGTGAGCTTGTCGAGGGCCATGAGAAAGGAGTTCTGGTCGTGGTCCTGGCAGAGGAGCACCCAGTCGCCAATGAGAATGGGGGAGCTGCCCGCACCGAAGTCGTTGTTAAACGGCCCCATGGGCTTGTGCCACAGGAGCTTGCCGGCCTTGTCGTGGCAGAACAGGCCGGACGAGCCGAAGAAGCTGATCACGCGCTCGCGGTCGGCGGCCGGCGTGGACTGGGCGTGGCTGCCGATCTTGTGCACCTTTTCCAAGATCCGCGCGGGGGCCTCCGCCTCCCAGAGGAGCCGGCCATTCTTGCGGTCCAAGGCCAGGGTGACCAGCCGTTTCTGCCGGACCGCGGTCAGGTACACCCGGTCGCCGGCAACGACGGGGGAGGAATGTCCCTGGGGCACGGCGGTTTTCCAAAGCACGTTGGTGGCCGGCCCGATATCGGCGGGCAGCGGAGCGTCCTTGGCAGGACGGCCGCCACTGTTGGGGCCGCGGAACTGCGGCCAATCGGCGGCGACGGCGGCAGCCGCGAAGAACACGGCTACCAGAACGGTGATTCCTACCACGTTGGCAATCTTCGTCATGAGCGTCCTCGCGCCAGCACCAGGGGGCGTCCCGAGACCGGGTAGAATAAGCGGACACAACTCTTACCAAATGTATTGGATCAAGTGGCAGCCAGCCACGGATGACAAGGCGGTCGTGGACGCCTATGGCCAAAACCAATCAGGAAAACCCGAAAGAACGAAAACAGGAAACCGATCAAATAGGGACAGAATTTCTTCCTCTTTTTCGTGCTTTCGTCTTTTCGGGTTTTCGTGATTCTCTGGCTGGAAAAGCAGATCCCCCTACAAGCGCTGACCATCCAGCCTGCGGAACTCGGCGTCGTCGATGCGGACAAACTGCACGCGGTCGCCGGTGCGGAGGGGAAAGTAGCCGTCGGCGACGTGGACTAGCTCCAGCGGAGTTTGGCCGATCAAGTTCCAGCCTCCGGGGCGAACCTCGGTGTAGATGCCGGTCTGCCGGCCGGTCAGGCCGACGCTGCCGCGCTCGACCCGCAGCCGCGGCGCCGGCAAGCGCGGCACGCCACACAACGCTTCCGGCAAATAGCCCAGGTAGGGAAAGCCCGGGCAGAAGCCGATGGCATATACCGTATAGGACGTGCCCGCATGAAGGCGGATCACTTCTTCCGGCGACATTCCGGTATGTTGGGCCACACGCTGGAGATCGGGGCCCAGCTCATAACAGCACGGGATAGCATGCCGGCGGCTTTCCTCCAGGTCGCCGATTGCTGGTTGTTCCGTCAACGGACGCAATTCTTCCGCCACGCGGGAAAATTCAATCTGGTCGAGGGTATAAAAAACCGACACGCTGGTGTAGGCCTGGACGACATCCACCAACCAGGGAAACTTGGCCCGGCGAACGGCGGCGGCAAACCGCAAGGCCCCTGTTTCGTCATCCAGGTACGCCGTCACCGCTTGATCGCCGAGGGGCAGGAGTTTCATGACAGAAAAATTCGAAATTCGAAATTCGAAACAAATTCAAAAGGGTGCATTGGTTTGCCGGCACGTATTTTTCCCCGGCTTTTCATAAAACCGAAAGGCCCCCGACAAAGAAAGAACCCAGGTGTTTTCCAGGAAACGATGTAGTTTTCAACGAAACCAGGGTTTCTTGTCGGCGCCGTCAAATCCAAAGAGGCTTTCGGCTGTTTGCTGCAACGTCCTTACAAATCAGGAGTTAAACGGCGCGATGGGTTGCCGGCAAACCAAATGCACCCAATTCAAAACAATACCATTGCGCTTTTTGCAGGTTTGATGTCGGATTCCCGGTTTTCAGGC
>CAZFGM010000188.1:0-4549 GCA_964518515.1 uncultured Alcaligenaceae bacterium
GTCCATGTCGCGGCCGGTGCGGTCGGCGGCCAGGGGATCGGCGAAGCGGTCGCGCAGGCGTTGCCTTTGGCGCAGCCGCTGGGCAGTCATGTCGTCGGGCAGGCGCAGGCCGTCGGGGGTGAAGTCGATGACGCCGGGCAGGGCCTGGTGCAGGCGCAAGGGATCGTAGCCGCGTCCGAGAAAGCCGGCCCCTTGTCCCGGCTGCACGCTGCTGGAGGTGGCGATCGTCCACGGCAGCGACACGAAGGTCGGCACCCCCGGCCGGGCCGGCCGCAGGTGCGTCAAGGACGAGCCGAAATGGGGAAAATCCTCGGCCGAGGGCGGCACCACTTCTCCGGTGATCCGCGGCGCGTGACCCGTGAGCATGCGGTGCGCCGACGAGCCGTGACTGTTATCGCCGTGCGTCAGCGAGCGAATGATCGCCAGGCGGTCCATGCGCTGGGCCAGGCACGGCAAATGCTCTGTCATGTGAATGCCCGGCACCGACGTGGCAATGGGCATAAACTCGCCGCGAATGCCGTCCGGCGCCCGCGGCTTGAGGTCCCAGACGTCGAGCTGGCTGACGCCGCCGAACAGGTAAATCAGGATGCACGACTTGGCCCGGCCGAAGCCGGTACCGCGGGGGAGCAGACCCGGCTGCCCCCCTCGGCTCGCCGGAAACGGCAGGAGCGATGTCAGGCCGCCGGCGAAGCCCACGCGCAACCAGTCGCGGCGTGTCAAGCCCCGGCGCAAGTCTGTCGGCGTGCCGGCTATCCAGAGCATGGGTTTTTTCCTCGCTTCGTAGCTGAACGAATTCGGCTGCGGGACTGGTACTTCCTTCTTCTTCGATCCCAGGGTACAAGTCAAGCTTTTTTGGGGGAGGCAGGGTGTGTTTATTCCGAGCCCGAAGCGTAAGCGAGGGATTCGACCCTACCCCTCGCTTACGCTTCGGGCTCGGAAAATGCTGTCCCCCTTAATGGCCGTTCCGGCTCCTGGCCCCGGGCCGGCGGCGGCGTAGACCCTTGCCGCGAAGTAGGGCGTCGGCCCAGCGCGCGTCGTCCCTTTCCAGCCGGGGGTCGGGCTCGGCCTGGTAGTCGATATCGTTTTCGTATCCCCCGTTGTGATAACACTGGTCTATCAAAGCTTGCAAATCCAGCGGCACATCTTTATCCCTGGGGCGCAAGGGCACCTGGATTATGGGCAGCCGTTGGCGCAACGGCAAACCATAGATTGCCACCGTGGTGGGCTGCCAGCCGCGACGCACGCAAACCAGGTAAGGAGTTCGATAGGCCGCCGGAAGACGCTCCAGCGGAAAGGGCAGCAAACGCTGGCCCGAGCAGAGCAAATCCAGCACGACCAGGCTCACGCGGCCGTCGCGCAGCTCGGCCTGTTTTTGCAGGAATTTATCCTGGCCCTCCCCGGGCACTTTGTTGTCCCGGCTGAGAATTTCCAGCACCGTCACTACGCGCATGCCGGAATCGGCGTAGCGGATTTCGATGTATCCCTGGGTTACCGGTTCATCAAGCTCCAGAAGGAGCGGTTCGGCAAAGGCCAGTCCAGGTTGGGTGGAGCGTAACTTGCCATTGCCTTTTCTTCGGCGGGAACGCTCGAGGACGCGCAGGTCGGGAACCAGGGTACGTTCACGACCCACGGAAGATTCAACAAAGACCCGTTCTTCCACCCGAGCCCGTAAACCGGGGGGCAAAACCGGTTGCAGTTGGTCCCGGGCATAGGTGATCAAACTGTGATGAATATCCCCCCAGTGGCTTTCCAGATAGGGATCCATTCCCGGAAACGGGCTGGGCATAAGGGTTTCTCCTCACCTGGGCGGGGCGTTCATTGTCATTATACTGCCCGGCTCTGGCTTTCCTTTAGTCCACAATTCCCCTTTCTTGGCCGCGGGCCTGGACTCCTCGCTCACTTCGACCCTTCTTGGTTGGTTTTTTTGGGCCCCTTTTTGCCAAAGAACTTGAACGCTTCCAGCTCTTGCAAAACATCCTTGGCGTCGTCCAAGCTATCCACGCGGGCGATTTCCTTGAAAAGATCGCCCAGGACGGTTTTCACCTGCGCCATGAATTTTTCCTGGAAGACCTTATTTTGTTCCTTGGAGGGCGCGCCCAGTTTTTCCATGCGGGCCTTCAGGTCGGCCAGGGTTCTGCCGGCGACCTTGAGCTTGGGCCGGGCGTCGTCGGCAGTTTGTTTGTCTTTCACGGTGGCCAGGACCTCCACCGTCATCTTCAAGGCCTTGATCAGGGATTCCCCCAGGGATTCGAAGGACTCTCCTTTTTGGTCCTTGAAAGTTTGCAGTTCTTTCACAATATCCTTGGCGTCGTCCACCTTGTCCAGGCGAGCCGTTTCTTTCTGCAAATCGCCGAAGACGACGATCAACTGCGGCTGGAATTTTTCCTGGAAAACTTTCTTTTGTTCCTCGGAGGGCGCACCCAGTTTTCCCAGGCGGGCCCTCAGGGCGTTAAAGGTTATGCCGGCTTCTTTGAGCTTGGGCAGGGCGTCGTCGGCGGTTTGCTTGTCTTTCACGGCGCCCAGGATCGCCACGGTTTTCTTCAAGGTTTTGATCATGGTTTCCCCCAGGGATTCGAAGGTATCTTCGCCCCGCGCCGTCAGGAAACTCAGCAACAGAATGCCGCAGGTCGCCAGTACATTGGTCCGCATGGTTCACTCGCTTTCTGCAAATGTCCTTTGGGGCCCGCGGAAAGCCGGATCTTTCGCCAGGCCTGGAATGGCCTTGAAGATACTTCATTTCTCTTGGGAATGCCAACATTTTTGTGGGAGAGTGCGAGAGTGGATGACCCTCTCACCCTCTCCCCCTCACCCTCTCCCCCTCTTACTCTCCCACGTTACACCCGAATCCGCTGCCATTTTCCGGAAACGAAGCGGTACAGGAAAAAGCCTCCGCGCACCACCAGGTCGGCGAACATGGCCAGCCAGGCGCCGAACAGGCCGAGATTGCACCCGGGCAGCGGGCCCCAAGGGCCCAGGTGGAACTCGGGCAAGGCCAGCCAATACGCCAGCGGAATGCGGACGACGAAAAAGCCGACCCAGGTGAATAGGACGGGAACGCGCGTGTCGCCGGCGCCGCGCAGGGCCTGCGTGAAGATAATGGTGCAGGCCAACGGCGGCATGGCGAACGCCACCAGCCGCAACACCGGCACGCCCAGGTCGATGATGGGCTGCTGCGACGGGTAAGGACAGAAGAGGCGGAACATCGGCTCGGCGAGGACGAAAAACACCAGGCCCATAAGGGCCATGACCCCGCAGCCGATGGCAAAGGCGACCCAGCCGGCGTGCGTGGCCCGGTCGGGCCGGCCGGCGCCCAGGTTTTGCCCGACCAGTGTCATGGCCGCCGTGCCGAACGCCGCCCCCGATAGAAAACCCAACGCTTCCCAGCCCAGGGCGATGCCGTGAGCGCTGGAAGCTTCGTCTCCCAGCCGATTGACGATGCTCAAAAACCAGAATTGCCCGACGACCACGGACAGGCTATCGAGGCCGGCGGGCAGGCTAATGCGTAACAGTCGCCGGAGCAGGTTCCCTTGCGGGCGGAAAAGAGGCAGATGGAGCTTCAGACCGAACCGGCCGCGAGCCAGAAGAAAGAGAATTACCACTCCCCCCAGGGCGTGACTCAGGGCCGTGCCCAGGGCGATGCCGACGAAGCCCAATTCCGGCAGCGGTCCCCAGCCATAACTGAAGCCCCAGGCCAAGGGCAGGTTGACCAGGGCCACGCCCATGGTGACCCACAGGCCGGTGCGCGTATCGCCGGCGCCCACCAGGCAGGCGATGCCGGCCGATTCGATCATCTGGAAAAGCAACAGAGCAAAGATCGGCTCGAGATAAGCGACGGCAAAGGTAGCCGTTTCGCCGCGAAGCTGCAACCAAGCGATGACCACTTCCAGCCCGCCGGCAAAGGCCAGCCCGCTGGCCAAGCCGCCGAAGGCCACGGCCAAAAGCAGCGACTGGTGCGTGACCTGAATTGCCCGGCCCCGCTCGCCCGCGCCGATGAACCGCGCCACCAGGGCCGTGCTGCCGACTGAGACCAGCACGGTGTAACTGCTGATGAACCAGACGAGATAGTTGGCCGTGGTCTGGGCGGCTTGCACCGCCGCTTGCCGCGCCATGAGCTGCCGCGCCTGGTCCCAGCACACCAGCCCGCGGACCACCTGGGGCAAAGGCCCCGCGCCCGCCTGATCGGGTCCCAGGGCGGTTTCGGCCATGAGCCAGAGTCCGACCGCGTTGGCCTGGTCCTCGGACGAAACCGCCGGCAGATGGCCGGCCAGAAAGCGGTCAGACAACGTCACCGTCAACAACAGGAACTGCTGGGCCAGCGCCGGAATGGCCAATAGCAACACCAGCCGCCACGTGGGCGACGCCTGATGCACCAGGGCGCCGGTTTCCCGCGACTTTACCGTGGAGGACAAGAGTTGGCTCCAATCTTTCCGTTTCCTGGCGGTCACCGCAAAAAAGAAAATGTATGGGAAAAGTAATTGCTTGACAGGATTGGCCCGGAAACGTTGTGCTGGCGCGGGACCAGAAAAACCACTTTCGCTTCTCCTTCTGC
>CAZFGM010000188.1:4649-11263 GCA_964518515.1 uncultured Alcaligenaceae bacterium
CGTGGAGCAATGGTTGGCTCGCGGAGATCACAGCCATGGCCGAGATAACACACAATGCGAATGTTCAACCTTGGGCCCTTTCCCCGGAAGAAGAGCAAACCTGCCGGGCCACGGACGCCAGTTTCCAGTGGCTGTGCCAGTTGCCGTCGGAGTTCATGCGCCGGTTTGCCGGCAAGTGGATCGCAGTCCGAGATTGCCGCATTGTCGCCTGCGCGGATTCGCTGGACGGTCTGCGCGGGCACCTGCATGGTGACGATTGCGCGACCGCGATTGTTCATCGGGTTGAGCGATCGGGAAAGGTAATTTACCGATGACCTTCACCAAGCCTTGGATCGCCCTTCCGTCCGAGGAGGGACAGGAAACCCGCGTGCCTGTCTTGGACGTTTACCTTCGCACGTTTGACGGCCATTTGATCCGAGAAGTTTTTGTTGTCGATTCGGGCGCGGATGTGAGCTTGGGGCCGCGCACGCTTTGCGCGATGCTGGGCCTTGCCTGGGAGAAGGGAACGCCCACTCAGGTGCTTGGGATCTCCCCCCGCCCGGAGTGTGTTGTTGACGCCAGGATCCACGCGGTGGAGATCCACATTCGTGAAGCAGCTTGCCGTCTTTCGCTGCCTTTCTGCTTTGCCGAAGGGGATGCGCCTTTGTTGCTCGGTCGGGAGGGATTTTTTGACGCCTTCGGCATTCATTTCGACAAAAGAAAACTCTTGACCACTTTTGAAACGTGACGTGGGCGGCCAGAGTTTTTCATTTCTTTCGCGGGATCAGTTGCAAACACACCAGCCGTTCCTCGCTGCGAATGTACATCAGGCCATTCGCAAGGACCGGGGCGGCCCAGCACGGGTAATCGAGCAGCGGCTCGTCCTTGCCGGGCTCGGTCACTTGCAGGATCGAAACGGGATCGTATTTCATCGGGTTCACTTTGAGAAGCAGCAAGGGGCCGATCTCACTCTGGCAGACGAAATGGCCGTCCACCATGAGCAGGGAAGTGCGACCGAGGCGCGGCCGCGACCACATGACCTTGCCCGTGGCCAGCTCGAGACAGCGCAATTCGGCCTGCGCCGTGTGCCGGCCGCTCGAGCCGTACAGGTAGCCCGCGTGCACGATCGGCGTCATCCAGTGGGCCTGCATGCTCTTCTTGAATTTCTTGGCGTCGCTGTACACGACCTCGTAACCGCCGGGTTTCACTTTCAACAGGGCGCTGCCGAGACCGTAACACTCCGAAAGGAACACGTGGTCGTCCACGACGACGGGATTGGAGGCATTGACGCTTTCCAGGTCCTCGGCCCGCCAGGGGAAGTGGAAATCGACCTTGCCCGACCCCGGCTCGAAGCCGATCAGTCCGCCGCGGGCCAGGACGAAACACCAGCGCCGCCCCTTGATGGTGGCCAGCACCGGGCTGGCGTAGCTGGCCAGCTCGTCGGTGATCTTGTACTTGACCTTGCCGGTGTGCTTGTCGAAAGCGACGACGCCGGAGCCGTTGCCCTTGAGGTTTTCGAACTCGCGGGCGTTGCTGCCGGGCGGCGAGCCGCCCACTTGCACGATGAGTAGATCGCCCTCGACGACGGGGTGGCTGGCGACGCCGAAGAAATTCTGCACGACGCCGAATTCCTTGAATGTATCGACCTTCCAGATTTCCTTGCCGTCCGCCGTCCGGAGGCAGTGGAGCATGCCTTCGGCGCCGTGGATGTAAACCTTGTCCTTGTCAACGATGGGGCCGCAGCGCGGGCCGTTGTTGTAACCGAACTTATCTCGGTAGTCGGTGGGATATTCGAACTTCCAGACCAACTCGCCGCTGTCGGCTTTCAGACAGGAAAGACGGGCCTGATTGTCGTGGCGATCGAACAGGAAGAGCTTGCCGTTGCCGACCGCGGGCGGGCCGTAGCCGGCGTTCAGCTTCTTGTGCCAGATGATTTTCAAGCCCTCCTTCGGCCAGGGGTTGATGATCCCTTTCTCGGGCGACACGCTGGTACCGAACGGACCGAGGAAGCCAGGCCAGTCGTCAGCGGTGGCGCGGTTTTGGCCCAGGACCAGGCCGGATGTTAGAAACAGGCAGGAAAACCAGAAACGCATGCGCTATTCCTCCAAAGAATCCTTTCTTCAACATAGACGATCATAGCGGCGGCTCCTGTCTTTTCCCAGGGGGGTTGAGGTTTCTTTAGCATTCCAATCAATCGCGACGGTAGGTGGGCTCGTCGTCCTGGACCAGGCCGCGAATCTCGCTCAGGGCGCGCCACAACTCGCCCAGGACCTGGACGTAGGCCAGTTCGGCCTGGAAGAGGACTTGTTGGGCTTGCAACAGGGCGGTGTAGTTGTACTTGGGGTCGCCTTGCATGTAGCCGATTTCGATGAGGCGGAGCGATTCGCGGGCGTTATCCAGGATGCCGTTTTTCTTCTTAAAGTTGTCCCCTTGCTCGCGGGCGGCCTGGTAGCGCGTGTAGGCGGCGGCCAGCCGTTCGGTCAGACGCAGCCCGACTAGCCCGACCTCGGCCTGGCTGCGGGCCAGGTCGGCCTGGGCGGCCAGGATGTTGCCCTGGTTGCGATTGAAGAGCGGCAGGCGGGTTAATACGCCCACGTTCACGCGCATGTCCTGATCGATGGTGGAATAAAAAGGCGCGGCGGTGATTTCGACGTTGGGAATGCGCTCGGCCTGGGCGCGGCGGACCCGGGCCTCGGCCTCGAGCACGCGGGCCTGGGCTTCCTGAATCTCCGAGGACCGTGCCCGCATGGTTTCCCAAAGCGGGTCCCATTCCAGGGAAGGCGCCGGCCAATCGAGAGACCCGGCCAGAGGGGGAACCAGGAATTCGGGATCGCCGACGGCCACGGCCAGGAGTTTGCCGGCCGCCTGGCGACGCTGCAGGGCCACCACCAAACGGTTGCGGCTCTGTTCCCGCTCGACCTGGGCGCGGAGGACGTCGGGCCGGCTGCCGACACCGGCTTTTTCCAGCTTCACGGCCGCGTCCAGGCTGCGCTTGGCCAAATCGACGATTTTCGCGGCGGCCTGCACTTCGCGCTGGGCGGTCAGGACTTCGAAATAGGCGGTGCGGACCCGCGTCAGGACGTCGAACCAGCGGGTAGTTGCTTGCCAATCGGCGACCTGGATGCCGTAGGCGGCCGCGGCCCGGGCCAGGCCTAGCTTGCCCTTGGTCACAATTTCCTGGGTGATGGTGAAGCCGGGCTCGCCGAGCTGGTTGTGATTGTCGCCGATTTCGCTCCAGCGCAGTCCCATGAGGGGATTGGGATATAATCCGGCCTGAATCAACCGTCCCTGGGCCGCCTGCACGCGATAGCGGGCCGCCGCCAGCTCGGGGTGACTTCGCGCCGCGTAATCGATGAGCCGATCCAGGGACCAGGATTCCGCCGCAGGGGCGGTGAGCACTTCCGGCATCGGCATGGGCTGGGAAGGAAAGGGAATGGGTTCCGCCACGGCAGCGCTCGACGGACTCTCGGCAAGCGGCGGGCCAAGGGTTTGCCCCTGGGCCGGCAACCCTTCGGCAAGTAGGATTAATCCCCCCAGCATGGCCCACGACGGTAGGAGCCTTTCCCAGCTTCGCCAGGTTTCCACCATGACGTTCCTTTGGGCAAGATTTTCTTCCTCTCTGCTATTTATCGGTAAATCCGCATTTTCCGATCAGGCAAAGGCGGGTGACTTCCCCCCGGGCATTTGAGGCGAGCCGAGCAGCGTAAGCTGCCGGGTAAAGCGTGCAATCGCCGGCGCTTCACCCGGCAGCTTACGCTGCTCGGCTCGCCGAGAAAAGTCTCAAACCTGACCGCGCGAAGTATATTCTTGAAGATGAAGACGTGGGCCACTGTCTGCCGCGCCAGCGAGGCCCCTTGAAATCCCGCGCTGGCGCTTCCCCGGCCGGAAGGAAGGGTGGCCGGTCTTGGCCGCCCCGCCTCTGGGCTGATACACTGTAAGGGAATTTAGACCGCCTCTTTTTCGAGGACCCGACGCATGGCCGTAGCCTCCGCCGCCGACCAGGGCGAAACGCCGAAAACCGGCTTCGTAAACTTCCTCCGCCAGCACCCCGTCGGCTTCTGGTTCATCTTCTGGGGCGAATTCGCCGAACGCTGCTCCTACTACGGCATGCGGGCGATTTTGGCACTTTACATGGCGGACCAACTCGGCTTCGGCGACGCCAACGCCGCCACCTTCTACTCCCTTTTCATCGCGGCATGTTATTTCTTGCCGTTGGTCGGCGGCTACCTGGCCGACAATTATTTCGGCAAATACCGGATCATCGTCGCCTTCTCCATCCCCTACATCCTCGGCCACTTCGTTCTGGGTGTGGAGGAACCCCTATTTTTGTTCCTTGCCCTGGGGCTCTTGGCCATGGGCAGCGGGGTGATCAAGCCCAACATTTCCACCTTAATGGGTTTAACCTACGATCAGCAGCGTCCCGGTCAGGAGCAACTCCGCAGCACCGCCTTTGCCATGTTTTACATGGCCATCAACATCGGGGCGGCGATCTCGATGTTCGCCCTGCCGCTGATTCGCGACGCGCACGGCTACCGGGTGGCGTTTCTGTTTCCGGCCTTGCTCATGGCCCTGGCGTTCGTCATCTTCGCCGCCGGCAAGCCGTTTTACGCGGTCGAAGTCATTAGCCGAAAGAAAACCGAGCCCGAGGAATTCATGCTGCGTTGGCAAATCCTGGGCCGCATTGGCTTGCTGTTCTTACTCGTCCTGTTCTTTTGGGCGGTCTTCGATCAGTCCTCGAGCACGTGGGTTTTCTTCGCCCGGACTTACATGGACTGCGAGCTTTTTGGCTGGCGCATTCCGCCGGATCTGATGCAGTCGTGGAATCCGGTCTTGATTGTGCTTCTTTTGCCTTTTGTCACCTGGTTGTGGACGGCGCTGGATCGCCGCGGGATCAAGGTGAGAGCCACCGACAAGATTCTCCTCGGCTTTCTGTTGACCATGGTGTGCATGGGGGTGATGGCCATTCCCGGCCTTCTGGCCGGGCCGGTGGAAAAGACCGTGGCGCTGCGAACCTTCAAGAAAGATGAAATCAGAACCGAAGAGCGGATTCACCAGGACCGAGCCCGAGAAGCCTATTACGACCTGGTCGTGGCCCAGGTGGCCCAACTCTATGGCGTGGCCGAGACTCAGGCCTTGCAAAAAAAACTGGACGAGCTGCGGCTGCTGCCCAACGCCCAGCAAGCACTCTATCGCCGCCAGGCGCTGCCGACGCTGGCCGCCAGCACGGTCGGCTTGCTCGCCGCGCCGGTCCCTGAGGCCGCGGTAATGGCCCCGGTGCTGGCCGCCACCAGCAGCGCGCCCCAACGCACCCAGGTGGATTACGTCCGCCCGGAAAATCGCGTTACCGTCTGGTGGCAGGTGCTCGCTTACCTGGTCCTGACGATTGCCGAAATCCTGATTTCCGTCACCGGCCTGGAGCTGGCCTTCACCGCCGCTCCCAATACCATGAAAAGCTTTGTCACTTCCCTGTGGCTGTTGACCGTTTTTCTGGCCAATGTGCTCAACGCCGTGATGGTTCGATTATATCCGGTCATGAACCCCGGCATGTATTTTTTGATGTTCACGAGCATCATGCTGGTCGTAACAGCCCTTTTTGTTTTGGTAGCGCGCCAATTCAATCGACGAATGGCGGAAGCGGCCGCCGTGGTGGGAACCTTCAGTCCCCAACCCAGTCCCGATGGCGAAGGCCGGCCGGCTTCCGAATATATCCAAGCCGCCGGGGACGGCATTCGAGCGGGGCCGCCGCCGGACACGGGGATTCAGGAACGGCGAACGTATTGAG
Source organism: uncultured Alcaligenaceae bacterium (assembly GCA_964518515.1). Taxonomy (GTDB): domain Bacteria; phylum Planctomycetota; class Planctomycetia; order Gemmatales; family Gemmataceae; genus CAZFGM01. The sequence continues at coordinate 10,411 of CAZFGM010000188.1, forward strand.
ATACCTGATGTCCGGCGAGCGCTGTTGGTAATGGCTCGCCCCATAGCCAACCTGCGCGACCGACGCGCTGAACAGGTGCCGCGGTGCCTTAAGTCCCGCTAGCTTTTCCGGCGCTTGGACCGGCCCGGCAGGCGGTCGGCTTTCAGCTTCTGCAGAAGCCGTTCGATCTGCTCCGGGGTCAGCCCTTTCAGCCGCTCTTCCGGGGACAGCCTTTTCAGCAGTTCTTCCGGCGACAGCCCGTCCAGCCGCTCCTCCGGCGACAGCCCCGCCAGCCGCTCCTCCGGCGTCAGGTCTTTCAGGTGCTCCTTGGTGAAGTCTCTGCGGAAATCCTCCATGGTATACGACATGGCTATTCCCTCCCCTTTATATCGGTCAAACAACTGATTGATCAACGTGCTGGTATCCGGCGAGCGCTGTTGGTAATGGCTCGCGCCATAGCCAACCTGCTCGACTGACGCGCTGAACAGGTGCAGCGGTGCGTTGTGCTCCGCCTGGGGCAGTTGACCCGCCACCACCCGTATGACGTCCGTGCTGCGACGGCAGCGATACACCCCTTCTTGCACCCGCCCCCACGGCACTTCCTGCGCCAGGTTGTGGGGATACCGGCTGCATACAGCATACAACCGAAACTCGGTCAGCTCCTTGAGCGCCCAGTCGTCCAGGGCCTCGTGATGCGACTTGAAGGTGATCAGGTTGTGCGGGGCAAGGTCGTCCAGGCCGTCCGGCAGCCGACGGGTAAAACGCCCCTTGCCCTTGCGGAGGATGACGACGTCGAGGAACTGCTGCTGGTGCGAGAGGTCCTTCTCCAGCTCAACGACGAACGGCGAACCGGTGAAGTAGTCGGTCAGCAGCA